>NZ_JACVTX010000070.1:0-427 GCF_016624745.1 Erwinia sp. S43
GGCAGCGTCCCTGCTGCCTTCTCCTGGCGTAATGCCTCCACCTCGGCGCTGTGGATTACCCGCCAGCCACCGAGGCCGCTCCTCTTTTCTTGCATTGTGCGGGCTGTTAAAAGCTGCCAGTTATTGGAAACACGGGGTTTCTGTTAAACGACCAGAGAACCTTAACCATCCGCAGGGTGCGGAAAAAAGCCAGAGCCGGGCCATGGATGAATATGTTGTGGGTGGTTTGGCGTTTTTATCGCGATGGGGGCGGTGGAAAAGGGGCGGCCTCGGTGGTTGGCGGCCGGTCCTCGCGCCGCGTGGCGGTGCCCTCGTTTCCGGCATTTCGCCGACGGACCGGCCAGGATTGAACATCCCTGTTCAAACCCGGCCTGATGGCAGCGTCCCTGCTGCCTTCTCCTGGCGTAATGCCTCCACCTCGGCGCTG
>NZ_JACVTX010000071.1:0-419 GCF_016624745.1 Erwinia sp. S43
CCTCGTACGACACGATGGCACCCACCACCGCGTGCGCCATGGCACGGCTCGCTTCATCCGGGGCCAGTTTGTGGATCTGTTCTGCCAGATACGGCGCAGCTGCACCGGACAGCAGTTGTCCCACATTGCCACCCGCAAGCCCCTGTATCGCCGCCGTTGCCGCCTGGATACCCTGCTGGATCGCGCCCCCCGTTACCCACGGGGCCATCGCATTGTTATACGCCTGCTGCACCACATCCGATTCGGTATAAGGCTTGCCCCCGGCAGCGAGTTGTTCTCTCGCCGCATTCAGCGCGGCCGGATCTTTCAGCGCTTTCTGCGCCGCTATCTCCCCCTGAGTCCTTGCAATATCCCCAACCTGCGAACCGATCTCCCCGATAATCTGCGCTTCCTGCAGCCGCTTCTGCTCTTTCTCCTTA
>NZ_JACVTX010000072.1:0-368 GCF_016624745.1 Erwinia sp. S43
GCCTGCACCTCAGCGCTGCGGATTGCCCGGCCGCCGCAGAGGACGTGCCCCGTTTAGTTAAGTGTTCGCTGTTTGAAGAACACTAATTAGCGCGAATATGGGAATCTCGCCAGCATTGTGAAAGAAGGAAGAGCTGATGAGTTTTTCAGGCAACACTGAAGTCAGAAAGCAGGCTGGTTGTGCCCCCGAGCGGGCAATCCACAGCGCTGAACGCAGAGAGGAAGCCAGGATTCGCCCACAGGGAAGTGGGCGAAAGGCACAGCCGCGCAGGACGCGCGTCTGTGCCGGTCCGACAGGCTGACAAACGAAGTGAAGGCACCGCGCAGCGGCGCGAGGACGCCCGACCGGGGGCACAACCAGCCAGCGCC
>NZ_JACVTX010000073.1:0-360 GCF_016624745.1 Erwinia sp. S43
CGTTCAGCGCTGTGGATTGCCCTCTCGTGGGCACAGCCAGCCTGCTCTCTGCTTTCTGTGTTGCCTGAAAATCAAACTGCTTTGAGTGAAAGGCAGAATTCGATGCCTGAGTATTCAGCCCGTAATGGCAAGTAAACTTTTCTGGCCCTGAAGCAATTTTTCAACAGCGGAAAGCTGTGTAGTCACCATCCCAGAGATGCACCGGAGACTTGTTCTATGTTGTTTGCATAGTCTTGAGTTAGCGCTGGCTAGCAGTGCCCCCGGCCGGGCTGGTCCTCGCGCCGCGTTGCGGTCCCCTCACTTCGCTCATCAGCCTCCCGGACCGCCACAGACGGGCCGTCCTGGCCCGGCTGTGACTTT
>NZ_JACVTX010000074.1:0-358 GCF_016624745.1 Erwinia sp. S43
CCGACCGAGCCTTGCGCCCGCGTCCTGCGGGCTTATCCTGGCTTCCTCTCTTCGTTCAGCGCTGCGGATTGCCCGTCGTAGCGACAGCACGTCCGGGCGCGGAATCATGTTTGTCTGCTGGAAAGAACTTGTTCGTACCCTAGCCTGACCGCCCTCCTGGCGGAGAGAACAATTTCATGACGTGAGTAGTCATTACGGAGGATTCCGGGCAGTTCACAGCACTGAGGGAGTTTTTCATGAAATGAGAAACAGACCTACGAAGTAGCCTTAACTCTTACAAGGCAGCGATAACAATGCCATGAAGGTGCACAGCCTCTGCCGGGGATACCGGGCAATCCGCAGCGCTGAGGTGGAAGCA
>NZ_JACVTX010000075.1:0-353 GCF_016624745.1 Erwinia sp. S43
GCGACGATGAAAGCCAGTACCGGGCGCTGCTCAGCAGCGGCAAATCCTTCAGCGAACGCTTTACCATTTCTCCGGGCGCGGACCTCACTGCGGAACAGATGGCGCAGGTGACCGCTGATATGGTGCTGATGGTGAACCAGACGGTCACCCTGCCGGACGGAACCACGCAGGTGGTCAGCGTGCCGAAGCTGTATGCCCGGGTGAAGCCCGGAGATCTGCAGGGCAACGGCACCCTGCTGGCGGGTAACACCGTGCGCATCAACACCGCCGACAAGGTGATTAACAGCGGCAGTATTAACGGGCGCGAGCTGACCGCTGTTTCGGCGGGCAGCCTGCTGAACACCGGCGATATC
>NZ_JACVTX010000076.1:0-342 GCF_016624745.1 Erwinia sp. S43
CGGCTATGCGTGTCGCTGCCTGATCGGAATGGGTCGTTTTCCTGAAGGCAACACTGATGTCATGAAGCGGACTGACGGATTACCCGACCGCCGCACAGGTTGGCTCCTTTTCTGCTATGGGGGGCGCCGCCTGATCTGAAAGGGGCATTTTCCTGAAGGCAATACTGAAGTCACAAACCGGACTGGCGGATTACCCGTCTGCCGCGCAGGCTGACACCCTTTCGGCTATGCGTGTCGCTGCCTGATCGTAATGGGCCGTTTTCCTGAAGGCAACACTGAAGTCATGAAGCAGACTGGCGGATTTCCCGGTTGGGCATCCACAGCGCTGAACGGAGAGAGGAA
>NZ_JACVTX010000077.1:0-322 GCF_016624745.1 Erwinia sp. S43
CCAGACCGATGAAGCGGGCAACCCGTCCGAACCGGCAACCGTTGAAGCGGGTGATACCACACCTCCGGCACAGGTTGACGATCTGACCGTGGCGGAAGATGGCCTGAGCATCACCGGTACCGGTGAACCGGGTGCCTCTATCACCGTTCGTGATGCTGATGGCAACGTGATCAGCCTCCCTGGCGCGGTGGTGGGCGAAGACGGCAACTTCACCGTGAATCTGAGTATCCCTCAGACCAACGGCGAAACCCTCTCCGTGACCCAGACCGACGAAGCGGGCAATCCGTCCGAACCGGCAACCGTTGAAGCGGGCGATACCACG
>NZ_JACVTX010000078.1:0-316 GCF_016624745.1 Erwinia sp. S43
TTAATCACCAGGACAGTGGTGATGGCAAGGTCAGAATAGCGCTGAGGCCTTGCCCGTGGTGAAGGCGTTGCTGATTAATACCAGGCCTGAATAACGTCATCATCCAGCCAGAAAGTAAGGGAGCCACGGTTGATAAGGGCTTTGTTGTAGGTGGGCCAGTTTGTAATTCTGAACTTTTGCTTTGCCACTGAACGGTCTGTGTTGTCGGGAGGATGCGTGATCTGATCCTTCAACTCAACAAAAGTTCGATTTATTCAACAAAGCCCATCGAGACGTGAATCCGCGTACAGACGTAACTTGTTATCATCAGGGGAAT
>NZ_JACVTX010000079.1:0-310 GCF_016624745.1 Erwinia sp. S43
CGACCAATTGATTAAAAGTCAACTGCTCTACCAACTGAGCTAACGACCCGACACTCGGTAAATCTTTACAGCTTTAAAGTGGTGAACCACGCATCACATTAAGTGATGGTGGGTCGTGCAGGATGACTTCGCCCTTCGGGCCGTCGCTAATCGCAACGTTGTCTCGCTTTCGCTCGACTCGAACCTTTACGGTTCTCATCCTTCACGATTTACACCGCGCATCACATTAAGTGATGGTGGGTCGTGCAGGATTCGAACCTGCGACCAATTGATTAAAAGTCAACTGCTCTACCAACTGAGCTAACGACCC
>NZ_JACVTX010000007.1:0-215044 GCF_016624745.1 Erwinia sp. S43
CGAACAAAGTGAAGGGACCGCGAAGCGGCGCGAGGACCGCCCGACCGGGGGTACTGCCAGCCAGCGCTAACACCCGACTTTGTAGCAGCCCGACCGGGGGCATTGCCAGCCAGCGCTAACTCCCGCCCATGCCAAAAACTCCCCCAATAAACGGCTTTTCATCCACTTCTCATCACAAATGAAAGACTTTACCTTTCATTGTTTCTTTCACAATGAAAGATTTTATAATCGTTTTGTGATATAGATTGCTTTTTTTAAATGATTTTCGATCTACCTTCTTAGCGCTGTGAATAAGAACGTTTTATCTGTTCTCTACGCGAGGGGTTAAAAATGATTGAAAGCATCACCCACGGGGCCGAGTGGTTTATCGGCCTCTTCCAAAAAGGCGGAGAAGTGTTTGTCGGCATGGTGACCGGCATCCTGCCGCTGCTGATCAGCCTGCTGGTCGTTATGAACGCGCTGATTGTATTTGTCGGCCAGCAGCGCATCGAACGTCTGGCGCAGCGCTGTGCCGGGAACCCGGTATCCCGCTATCTGTTCCTGCCGGTGATCGGCACCTTTGTTTTCTGTAATCCAATGACGCTAAGCCTCGGCAAGTTTCTGCCGGAAAAATACAAACCCAGCTATTACGCCTCGGCCTCCTACAGCTGCCACTCAATGAACGGCCTGTTCCCGCATATCAACCCCGGCGAACTGTTCGTCTATCTCGGCATCGCCAACGGGCTGACCACGCTGAACCTGCCGCTGGGTCCGTTAGCGGTCAGCTATCTGCTGGTCGGCATGATCATGAACTTCTTCCGTGGCTGGGTGACCGACCTGACCACCACCATCTTTGAGAAAAAAATGCGTATTCAACTGGACCGTCAGGTTCGTTTATAAGCGCGGAGTAAACGATGGCTAACACGATTGAGATTAAAAAAGGCGAGAGCGGCTGGGGCGGCCCGCTGACTCTGACGGCTACACCAGGCAAAAAAATTGTTTATATCACCGCAGGAACGCGTCCGGCGATTGTCGACCGCCTGCGGGAAGTCACCGGCTGGGAAGCGGTAGACGGCTTTAAAGAAGGTGAACCACCGGCGGAAGAGATCGGCGTGGCGGTGATCGACTGCGGCGGCACGCTGCGCTGCGGTATCTATCCGAAGCGCCGTATTCCCACGGTCAACATTCACGCCACCGGCAAATCCGGCCCGCTGGCGCAGTATATCGTCGAGGATATTTACGTTTCCGGCGTGCGCCCAGGCGACATCAACATTGTGGCAGAGGGCGCGGCGGCTCAGGCGGATACGCTGGAGTCCGGCAGCGCGTCGGCATCGGCGGGTTCCACAGCCTCGGCGGCGACTGCCCCGGTTTCAGCTTCAGCGTCAGCATCGGCTGCTGCCTCTGCATCAGCGGCTGGCACCGGCTCAGCTCCGGCGGCTTCCGGCACGCGTGACTACGATACCAGCAAAAAAATCACCGAACAGAGCGACGGCCTGCTGGCGAAAGTCGGTATGGGCATGGGCTCGGTGGTGGCGGTGTTCTTCCAGGCGGGTCGTGAAACCATCGATACCGTGCTGAAAACCATCCTGCCGTTTATGGCGTTCGTCTCGGCGCTGATCGGCATCATTATGGCTTCCGGGCTGGGGGATTTGATCGCGCACGGACTCACGCCGCTGGCCAACAGCCCGGTCGGGCTGGTAACGCTGGCGCTGATCTGCTCCTTCCCGCTGCTGTCGCCGTTCCTCGGCCCGGGCGCGGTGATTGCGCAGGTGATCGGGGTGCTGGTTGGCGTGCAGATCGGCCTTGGCAATATCCCACCGCATCTGGCTTTACCGGCGCTGTTCGCCATCAACTCCCAGGCCGCGTGTGACTTTATTCCGGTCGGCCTGTCGCTGGCCGATGCGCGCCAGGAGACGGTTCGCGTCGGGGTGCCTTCGGTGCTGGTTGGACGCTTCCTGACCGGCGCACCGGCGGTCCTTCTTGCCTGGGCAGCGTCCGGGTTTATTTATCAGTAACAGGGGAGAACGTATGAAAACCGTTTACGAATCCACGTTTGTCGCCGTCGGCGCAGAGGCCATGTCGGCGCTGGAAGACAACTTTATTATCACCTTCGGCGAAGGCGCGCCGGAGGATGTCGCCGAGTACTGCTTTATCCACCGCACCGATATTAACAACGGCGGCACGTTTGGCGCCGGGTCGGTGCTGGCTATTGGCGAACAGCACTGGCCGGTGACCGCAGTCGGTGAAGTCGCGCGGGAAAACCTGCGCGACCTCGGGCATATCACCGTGCGTTTTGACGGCGCGGCTGAAGCCGAGTTTCCCGGTACCGTCCACGTCTCCGGCGCTGCGCCGTCGGCGATTGGCGCGGGCCAGAAGTTTCGTATGTTGAGTGAATAACCAGGAGAGAATGATGGATCAGGTTGCTGTAGTCATCGGTGGCGGTCAGACGCTGGGTGCTTACCTGTGCGAAGGGCTGGCGGAAGCCGGTTATCGTGTTGCGATTGCTGACCTTAATATTCAGAACGCCCGCCGCGTTGCGGACACCATTAACAGCCGTTATGGGGAAGGGCGCGCTGCCGGTTTTGAGGCGGATGCCACGAAAGAAGCCAGCGTGGTGGCGCTGGCCGCGGCGGTGGATGAAACCTTTGGCCGTTCCGACCTGCTGCTCTACAGCGCAGGCGTGGCGCGGGCGGCACCGATTACCGAGTTTGGGCTGAGCGATTTTGACCTGTCGCTGCAGGTGAATCTGGTGGGGTACTTCCTCTGTGCCAGAGAGTTTTCTAAGCTGATGATCCGCGACGGTATTAAAGGCCGCATCATCCAGATCAACTCCAAATCCGGTAAAGTGGGCAGCAAGCACAACTCCGGCTACAGCGCGGCCAAATTTGGCGGCGTGGGGCTGACCCAGTCGCTGGCGCTGGATCTGGCCGAATACGGCATTACCGTGCATTCACTGATGCTGGGTAACCTGCTGAAGTCGCCGATGTTCCAGTCGCTGCTGCCGCAGTATGCCGAGAAGCTGGGCATCGAGCCGGAAGAGGTGGAGCAGCACTATATTGATAAGGTGCCGCTGAAACGCGGCTGCGATTATCAGGATGTCCTCAACGTGCTGCTGTTCTACGCAAGCGATAAAGCCGCCTACTGCACCGGACAATCGGTGAATATCACCGGCGGACAGGTAATGTTCTGATGACATACCGGCAGCTTCGGCTGCCGGTTCTGGAGGGAAGAAGATGGATCCGGTTAATACCTTAATTTGTCTGGCCGGGGTGGCCTGGCTGGGGCAAATCGCGCTGGGTTGGGTGCAAATCCGCCGCTTTAACCAGGCGCTGGCCGACATGGCCGATAACGGCCACATCAGCATTGGCCGTTCCGCGGGGCGCTTTAAGCCTCGTGTAATCGTGGTGCTGAGCCTGGACGACGATCGTCGGGTGACCGGCAACTTCCTGATGAAGGGGCTGACGGTGTTCTCCCGGCCGCAGAGTGAAGGGGCGTTGACCGGCAAACTGGTCAGTGAAATCCGTCCCGAGATCATGTTTCCACGTAATAAATCCGCGCAGCAGGCGCTGGCATTAGCCATTTCAAATAAACGGTGATACCTTTCATTCTGAAAGATTAATCCTTTGCATCACGCGTTATGCCGTCCGGGGTGAAGAGGAACAGTTCAGATATTGCAAAGGACCGTTTTATGAAACCTGTACAGCGCCAGGCACAAATTCTCGATTATCTTCAGGATAAGGGACGCACCACCGTGGAGGAGCTGATAGCGCACTTCAATACCACGGGAACCACTATCCGCAAGGATCTTGCCCGCCTTCAGCAGGAAGGCGCGGTCATCCGTACCTACGGCGGCGTGATGCTGAACCGCGATGAAGGCGATCAGCCCATCGACAGAAAAACGCTGATTAACATAGAGAAGAAAAAGCGCATCGCCGCGCTGGCGGCAGGGCTGATCCACGAGGGCGACTCGCTGATTTTTGATGCGGGGAGCACCGTGCTGCAAATGGTGCCGCACCTGGCGCGCTTCAATAATATCACCGTGATGACCAACAGCCTCGGCATCGTCAACGAGCTGGTGGAGCTGAACAACGATCAGGTGATCCTGATGCCCGGCGGCACCTACCGCAGCACCTCCGCCTCGTTCCACGGCAGCCTGGCGGAATCCGCCTTCAGCCACTTCAGCTTTGATACGCTGTTTATCGGTGCCGACGGCGTGGAAATTACCGCTGGGGTCACCACCTTTAACGAAGTCTTCGCCGTCAGCCAGGCGATGTGCCGCGCGGCGAAGAAGATTGTGTTGCTGATCGACTCCTCCAAATTTGGTCGCCGCAGCCCGAACGTGGTGTGCAGCCTGGATGCGGTCGACGTGCTGATCACCGACAGCGAAGTGGCGGATGAAACCGTCGCTCAGCTGCGGGAAAAAGGGATTCAGGTCATTATTGCCGGGGAGAAATAACCGTGCGGGACATTTTATTAAACGCGGCGCGCGAGACGATTGCCACCGAACTCCAGGAAGCCGCCAGTCTGCCCGACAGGCTGAACGACGATTTTGTACAGGCCTGCATGATGGTGCATGGCTGCGGTGGCAAAGTGATTGTCAGCGGCATCGGCAAGTCCGGCCATATCGGCAGAAAAATTGCCGCCACCCTGGCCAGCACCGGCACTCCGGCGTTTTACGTGCATCCTGCCGAAGCGCTGCACGGCGATCTGGGGATGATTTCTGCCGGTGATGTAGTGATTCTGATCTCCTACTCCGGCCACGCCGCGGAGTTTGTGCGCATTATCCCGCTGCTCAAGGCGCTGCCGGTGGGGATTATTGCTTTTACCGGCAATGCCGCCTCCCCGCTGGCGCAGGCCGCCGACCGCTGGATTAATATTCACGTGGAAAAAGAGGCCTGCCCGCTGGGGCTGGCCCCGACCTCATCGGCGGTGAATACGCTGATTATGGGCGATGCGATGGCGATTGCGCTAATGCGCGCCCGCAACTTCAGCGAACAGGACTATGCCCGCACCCATCCGGCGGGCAGCCTGGGCGCGCGCCTGCTGTGCCTGGTGGGCGATATTATGCGTACCGGGGAGAAAATCCCCCGTGTGAATGTTGACGCCACGATTACCGATGCGCTGTTTGAGCTGACCCGCACCGGGCTAGGGCTGGTGGCGGTCACGGGCGAGGACGGCGCGTTGAACGGCGTGTTTACCGACGGCGACCTGCGCCGCTGGCTGCTGAAGGGCGGGGTGATTGCCGCCCCGGTGAAGGAGGCGATGAGCACTCCGGGCTTTACGCTGCTGGCTTCCCAGCATGCCGCCGAAGCGCTGGCGCTGTTCCAGCAGCGCAAAATTTCCTCTGCGCCGGTGCTGGGCGAAGACGGCACGATTATCGGTGCGATTAACGCCCATGATATTCGCGAGGCGGGGATCTGATCCTATTCCGGCAGCGGCGTTCTGCCGCCGCCTTACTGATTATCAGCCCGCCTGGCGCGCCGTTTTCTGGCGCTTCTGGGCTTTCATCACACGCTCTTCGTCATACTTCTCACGCAGATAGTGTTCAATCTGTTCCAGGCTGCGGTTACGGGTTTCCGGGATATATTTCAGCACGAAGATAATGCCGACGATGCCCACCGCACCATATATCGCAAAGGTGCTGGCCAGCCCGAACGATGCCAGCAGCACCGGGAACGACATGGCGATAATCACGTTGGAGCACCACAGAGCAAACACCGCGCCGCCCATGCAGATGCCGCGAATTTTCGCCGGGAACATTTCGGACAGCATCAGCCAGATCACCGGCGCGTAGGCACCCTGCATAAAGCACAGGAACAGCAGCATCGAGCCTAAGATCAGATAGCTGCGCAGCAGGTTGACCTCGCTGCCAATATGCTCCGGCATAAACGCCGAGATCGCCGCCAGCAGGAACAGGCAGCAGGTGCAGCCAATCTGCCCCAGCGCAGCCATTTTACGTCGCCCGATGTAGCCCAGCAGCAGAATGCCGATCGTTACCATAATCACCGAAACGACGCCGTTGGCGATGGTGGCAAACAGCGCGGCGTTAGTGCTCATGCCGGTGTTTTGCAGGATAACCGGGGCGTAATACATAATGCTGTTCACCGCCGTTGCCGCATGGAAGAAGGCGAAGCCCACGCCGATCAGAAACACTTTCCGCATCCACGGCACCCGCAGGTCGCGCAGTGAACCTTTCTCCTGCGCCTGGGCGGTCATGGTTTCTTCGATCTCCATCATCTCCCAGTCCACGTCTTCCTTTGCCCGGGTGCGGTTCAGCACGTCGCGCGCTTCGGCAAAGCGGCCCTTCAGCGCGTACCAGCGCGGCGTATCCGGCATATACAGCATGCCGAACCACAGCAGCACCGCAGGCAGCGTGGCGATGCCCAGCATCCAGCGCCAGGTGTGTTCGCCGCCCCAGATTTCGTTAAAGGCGAAGTTGGACATATAGGCCAGCATCTGCCCGGTGACGATCATCAGTTCGCTGATGGACACCAGCTGCCCGCGCCGGTTGGCCGGGGCAATTTCGGCCAGGTAGACCGGCACCGTGGTGCCCGCGCCGCCCACGGCGAGGCCGAGGATCACCCTGGAAATCAGCATCACCTCCAGGTTGGGTGCCAGCGCCGTGCCGAGCGCGCCAACGGCGAAGATAATCGCCAGGATCAGAATAATTTTCCGCCGTCCCAGGCGATCGGCCAGACTACCGGACACCAGCGCGCCGGTGGCCGCACCGACCAGCAGGGAGCTGGTGACCAGCCCGGTAGTAAAGGGCGTTAACTGCAGTTCCGGCCCCATAAACAGCAGGGCACCGGAGATCACCCCGGTATCGTAACCAAACAGCAGGCCGCCGAGAGTGGCGATGGCGGTGATCACTTTAACTAAGGGTTCGGTCCGGGTTTTACTGTTAGGGCCAGATGCCGGATTTTTAGAGAGGTAATGTTCCAAAATTCACACTCCGGATAAAGACTGGGCTATGTGGTGTGGTTGTTATTGGCCAGTCGGGGATTGAAATGACGGATGCGGGTGGCCGCGCACGGCGGCCACCGGAAAGCGGAACTACTGGCTGATGGTTTGTTGCAAAGCGGCGATAGAGGAGGTAACGCCCGCTTCCACCGACATGGTGAGATCTTCCATCTCCAGAGAAACCCAGTCGTTGTAGCCCATCATGCGCACCACCGAGAAGAACTCCTTCCACCACTGCAGATCCTGGCCGCAGCCGACGGCCACGTAGTTCCACGCGCGGTTGGCAACGTCTTCCACCGGTTTGGTTTCCAGCAGGCCGTTGATGCCGACCAGGCCGCGTTCCATACGCACGTCTTTGCCGTGAACGTGATGGATCGCCGGGCCAAGGGCGCGGGCGGCGGCAATCGGGTCGGCGCCCATCCACAGCAGGTGGCTCGGGTCGAGGTTCAGGCCGACCGTTGGGCCAACGGCGTCGCGCAGGCGGAACAGCGTTTCCGGGTTCCACACCAGCATTGAGCTGAAGTTTTCCAGCGCGAATTTCTCCACACCGCACTCTTTCGCCCGTGCAACCAGCCCCTGCCAGTAAGGGATCGCCACTTCATTCCACTGGTAGTCGAGGCAGTTTTTCAGCGTTGGCGGCCAGCTGACGGTGTAGGTGATCCAGTTCGGGATGGTGTCCTGCGGGCTGGCCGGGGGCAGGCCGCTCATCATCACGATTTTCTTCACGCCAAAGTGGCCCGCCAGCTGTAACGCTTTATCGGTGTCGCTCTTATGGCGCTGACCCAGTTCGCCCGGATCGAGCGGGTTGCCGGAGACGTTCAGCGCGGCGATCTGCATGCCGCGGCTTTCCAGCGCCTGAAGAACCTGCTGGCGCTTAGCCGGGCTGGCCAGCAGCTCGTCGGTGCGCAGATGCGGGGCGGAAGACCAGCCGCCGGTGGTCATTTCCACGCCGGTCACGCCGAGTTCCAGCAGTTTATCCAGCATCGCTTCAAAGGGCAGGTGGCCCAGGCTGTCGGTACAGAATGATAATTTCATGGTGGAACCTTACTCGTAGTTAACCCAGGTGGAGCCGTTGTCGGCGGAACGTACACAGTTTTCAATCCAGCGAACGCCTTCCAGACCGGCGTCGATATCGGGGTAGATCAGGTTTTCCAGCGTCTGACGGTCGCCGCGCTGCTGCGCGCTGATGGCGATGGCGAATTTCAGGTAGATATTGGCCCAGGACTCGGCCAGCCCTTCGGTGTGCAGCGCGCCCAGGCGTTCGTCGGCCAGCGCGCTTTCATCGAGGTACGGCATGCCGTGGTGCATGGTCTGGGTCGGCTGGCCCTGAATTTCATACTTCAGCTCGCCCGGGTTGTAGTCGCTCCACTGCAGGCTGGCTTTGGAACCAATCACGCGGATGAACTGGCTGTCCATGGAACCGGCGTTGATGGAAGAAGCCCACATGCGGCCGACCGCGCCGCCTTCGTAGTGCATCAGCACCATGGCGTTATCTTCCAGCGGCGCGCGCGACGGGATAAAGCTCTGGCGGTCGCACAGCAGCGATTTGATATGCAGCTCCGGCAGCACCAGCTGGGAGATGTAGAACGTGTGGGTGGAGATGTCACCCAGCACGAACGTTGGTCCGGCAATTTTCGGGTCCACGCGCCATTTCTGCGCTTCGCTGAATTTGTCGGCGCTGTCGTTAGCGCTGAAGCCGTGGGTGTATTGCAGTTCCACCATGCGCACCTCACCGATTTCGCCGTTGGCGATCATCGCCCGCATCTGCATCAGCAGCGGATGGCCGGAGAAGCCGTAGGTCACGCCAACGATCAGTCCTTTTTCCGCCGCCAGCGCTTTGATTTCACGTGCTTCGGCGGTGGTGAAGAACAGCGGCTTTTCACAAATTACGTGAATACCGGCGTTCAGCGCGGCTTTGGTGATTTCATAGTGGGTGCCGTTTGGCGTGGCGATGGTCACCACCTCGATGCCGTCTTCGCGCTTTGCTTCTTCCGCCAGCAGCTGCTGGTAGGTGTCGTAGCAGCGCTCTGCCGCCACGCCGAGGTTGACGCCGAAATCGCGGCCGCGTGCGGCATCGATATCGAAGGCGCAGGCCACCAGCTGGTAGGCGGTGTTATCGCGCAGCGCGCCGCTGCGGTGCTTGTAACCCACCTGGCTCAGGCGGCCGCCGCCGATCATGGCCCAGCGCAGTGGACGTGGGATTTTTCTTTCGCCGTTAAGCATATCTGACTCCTGAATGTTGTTTTGCACCCGGGTGCAAAAAAGGGCGTTAAACGGGTTTCACAGACGGTGATAAGCGGTGTTGCTGTTGCTTGTCATGTGCTGCACTTTTAGAGATGGCGAAGATTAAGTCAATCGACCTGATGCAAAATTCACCATCCGGATCACAAAAATTCAACAAAATGCACCCGGGTGCAAAAGCGGATCTACCGAAGGCAGACCCGCTGTGATATGGGCATTATCCGGGTTAAAAACAGGGAGATACGGGTGATTACTTCGCGTTTTTCTCTGCGAAGCTGGCGTAGTTCTGCTTTGTCACCACTTCATAAGGGACCCAGTTGTAGGCTTCGGTCGGCTGTTTTTCCAGCATCGCTTTGGTCACTTTTACCGAACCGATGGCCTGGCCTTTGGCATCCTGGAAGATGGTCACCGCCATTTCGCCATTCTTGATAAACTGTAACCCGTCCGGCGTACCGTCGATGCCCGCGACTACGATGTTGCTGCGTTTTGCCTGGTTCAGCGCCATAATCGCCCCGATGGCCATTTCGTCGTTGTTGGCGGCAATCCCGTCGATCGCTGTGCCGTTCAGCAGCCAGCTGGCGGTAACGTCAACGGCTTCGTTACGCTGCCATTTTGCACTCTGTTTCTCGATAACTTTCATGTCCTTATGCTTGGCGATCACTTCTTCAACCGCGCGGGTGCGCTCGCGGGCTTCTTCGGTGGAAAGTGCGCCCATCAGGATGGCCACGTTGCCTTTGTAGTTCATTTTTTTCGCCAGCTCTTCCATCTGCATTTTTCCGCTGAGCGCCGAGTCGGAACCCACGTAGGCCTGCATGCCTTCCAGCTTCACTTCCGGCTTGCGGTTCACAAAGATCAGCGGAATGCCGGCGCGTTTGGCGGCATCCATCGCCGGTTTAACCCCCTGAGTATCCACCGGATTGAGGATGATGGCATCCACGCCCTGGTTGATAAAATCGTCCACCTGCTGGATCTGTAACGCCACGTCACCTTTGGCATCGGAGAACTGGCCGTTCATCCCCTGGTTTTTCAGTTCGGCGATCATTTGCGTGCGAAGAATGGAAACGAAGTTTAAATCGAAGTTCGCCAGGGCCACGCCGACCTGATAGCTTTTGGCCTGGGCCTGGAACATAAACAGCGAGCAGAACATCAACAGCAGCACTTTGATATTTTTCATTTTTTTATTCCATATCATAAGGTTGTCGGCTGATTCGCATTACGAATGCAACCGGGTGCAAACAGAGGGGTACTCCGCCGAAGAAGAAATTTGCTTTCGCCGGGGGAGTGATGGAAATGTCTTCCACGCCTAAAAATTAGTCAATCACCGAAAGTGAAAATCACTGCGTTTGATCACACAAATTTAACATTTTGCACCCGATTGCATTTTGTTTTTCGATTTCTTTTCCGCCGGGTTTAGCGTTCAATGCAGAGGGCAGATTGGGCAAACTCTGAAACGCAGGGGCTATGACAACAAAAACTAAAATGCACCATAAAACTACCGCCAACGACGTGGCAAAGCGGGCCGGTGTGTCGAAATGGACCGTTTCACGGGCTTTTACGCCGGGGGCGTCGGTGTCCGACCGGGCGCGCGAAAAAGTGCTGGCGGCGGCAGGCGAACTGGGCTACAGGCCAAATCTGCTGGCGCGCAGCCTGTCGAAGAAGAAAACCAATATCATCGGTGTGGTTATCGATGAACTGAAAAACCCGCATCTGATGATGCTGCTGGACGCCGTTACTCGCCAGTTGCAGCGACGCGGCTGCATGGCGCTGACGCTGAATATCACCCCGGGAGAAAACTACACCTCGGTGATGACCATGGCTGACCAGCTGCAGGTGGACGGGATTCTGTTTCTCGGTACGCTGCTGACCGACGAACTGATCGCCGTAGCGCACGACATGCTGCATATTCCGCTGGTGCAGGTGTGCCGCAATAACGATGCGGATGATATCGATGTGGTCAATATCAACGGCATCCAGGCGGGGCGCGATATCGCTAACCTGCTGTTGCAGCAGGGATATCATCGCTTCGGCTACATGAAAGGACCGGATACCAGCAACGATCATTTGCAGCGAATGGAAGGCTACCGTGCGCGGTTGCAGGATGCGGGCCATGATGTCGGCGTGCTGCTGACCGCCGGGCATTACGACCGGCATTCAGGCTACCGGGCGATGGCCGACTATCTGCAATCGGTGCCCGCAGAGCAGTGGGTGGATGCGCTGTTTTGTGAGAACGATATTCTGGCGCTGGGTGCGCTTGAAGCCCTCAGGCTGGCCGGGCATCAGGGCGAAATCGGCATTGTTGGTTTTGACGATATCGATGATGCCGCTGCCGAAGGCTGGCAGCTGACCACGTTCAGCCAGCGTATTGATCTGCTGATTACCGAAGCGCTGAACCGGTTGATTGATGATCAGGCCACGCCGCAGGGGGAGTGGCGGAAAGGTGAAATACGCATCCGGCGATCCCATTTGAAGAATCGCCTGAAATAATCGTGTAAGACGGAATGTGATGTTTAATGTGCACATTCCGTTATTTCTTATAATCTCATTTTTCCGTAAATTAATTGTATTCAATGATTAAATATTATTTTCTGATGAGTGATTGCATCAGGGTGGATCGTTGTATTTCATTTGTCATCCACCGTAATAATATCGACTTTTATTAACGTTGGTAAGATTTTCGACGGAATGCTATGATCCGCGAAGTTTTTTAACGGGGTGTATTTAGCATGGCTGGCGAAACTCGAACTGCGGCAAAATTGAAGAAAAAAATTATCATTGATGCAACCATGAGAGTTTTGCGCAAGCAGGGTATAAACCAGTGCAATCACCGCGCCGTTGCCGAAGAGGCCGGGGTGCCGCTGGGATCGACCACCTACTATTTTAAGAGCCTTGACGATCTGTTAGAAGCTGCGATGCAGTCTTATCTTTCAGATTTCAAAGAAATAACAGAGAAGTGGTTCTCTCAGCATGCTGAGCTGCCACCTGCCGATATTGTGATAAAATTCCTCATTACCACGCTAATGGACAGGAAGCTTATCCATCACGAATATGAGATGTATGCTGCGGCGATATCCCGGCCTTCGCTTCGGCCACTCAGCCTCAGCTGGCTGCTGATTATCGAAGATATGATGTTGAAATACGTCACGGAAGATTTACTCAAATCAAAGCTCCTCTCCTCGATGATTGACTCGCTGCTGATGCGCAGCGTGCTGGAACCCGACAGCATTCTTTTTGACGAAGAAAATTTAGTCACGGCCATTCATCTGCTGCTTCATAAATGATTTTGTCATTTAACCCGACCTCTCACAGGATTTAAATAAAAAGACATCAGCAATGGTGTCTTTTTATTTTGCCAGCAAGGCATTTACCCGAAAAAAGTTGTACAAATGTACATGTTTAGTAAAATTGTCACCTCTTCCGGCGCAGTCTCTTATCGTGACCGGTTAATCCTGACTTTCACTAGCAAAAACTATGGGTGAATGAATGTCCGATGTAAAAACACATGATGCTGGCCGCATCAGCCCGGCGCTGATTGTCCTGCTCTCTTTGCTGACGGCGCTTGATGCGATGGCAATCGATATGTACCTTCCCGGCATGCCGGATATGGCCGTTGCGTTTAATACCGATGCGGGGCGCATGCAGCTGACACTGGCTATTTTTCTTGCCGGGCTGGCAATAGGGCAGGCGCTGTATGGTCCTCTGCTGGATCGGTACGGCCGCAGAACGCCGGTGCTGGCGGGAATGGCACTTTTTTCCGCAGCGTCCTTTGGCGCGGCGGCAGCGACCTCCGTTGAAATGCTGATTGTGATGCGGTTTTTGCAGGCGCTGGGCGCGTCGGCAGGACTGGTCAGCCCGCGAGCCATCGTCTCCGATCGCTACAGCGACGGCGAGGCGGCAAAGATCTTTACGATTTTGATGCAGGTGATGATGATCGCGCCGGTAGTGGCCCCGGTCGTTGGTGGCTACGTGCTGGGTCTGGGCGACTGGCGGCTTATTTTTATGATGCTTGGCGTGCTGGGGACGGCGGGTTTTTTCTGGTGTGCCGCATCGCTGCCTGATTCTCTGCCGCTGGCAAAACGCACGCCTTTGCATCCCCGGTCGATTCTGCGCGCCTATGCCGCAGTATTCAAAAACCGTCGCTATATGCTCTACACCATCGCCAGCGGCGTGGCGTTGGGCTCACTGTTCAACTACATCGCAACCTCGTCTTTTATCTTCACCCATTTCTATGCGCTCTCTCCTCAGTCGTTCAGCTATATCTTTGCGCTTAACGCGCTGGTCAGCATCGTTGCCGGTTTTATTAGCGTGTGGCTGTTGAACCTGGGGATGTCGGCCAGGGCGGTGACGATACTCGGTCTGGGGCTCCATGCTGCGATGGGTTTGCTGCTGGCGGTGGTGCTGGTGATGCATGGCGTCACGGCGCTGGGTTTTACCGTGATGCTGGCCGCTGCGATGGGGTCATTAGGCCTGATTTACGGCAATATTATGGCATTAGTGATGGAGAATGCCGGTAGTTCCGCTGGGGTGGCAGCGGCGGTAATGGGGGCACTGCAATATCTGATCTCATCGCTGATTGGCTATCTTATCAGCCTGTTTCCACAGGGCCCGTTAAGCCTGGCGTTGAGTATTCTGCTCTGCGGTCTGTTAGCCATCGTGCTCTGTACGCAGGTCAGAGACGCATAAAAACAGCCCGCGCATCAATAGGCGCGGGCTGGAATACCGGCAGGATCAGTGGCGGAAGGTGAACGGCGAACCGTCGCTGAAGCGGTTGAAGCGGTAGATATGAGGATTACAGGTGGTCTGTTCACCGGCTATCAACTGCGCCAGCATCTGGCCAGCCGCCGGGCCGGTCGTCAGGCCATTTCCTGAAAAGCCGGTTATCACGTAAATATCGTTGCGGTTGGCGACGGCGGAAATGTAGGGCGTTGAGTCCGGGCTGGCATCAATAATTCCGGCCCATTGCTCTTTCACCGTAGTCTGTTGATAGGCAGGCCAGGCACGGCGAAGGTTTGCCAGCGCCTCCTGCGTTGCCGTGTGGTCAACCTGGCCGGATAGCATCCTGATCTCTTCAAACGGCGTAATATCCTGTGCCGACCAGCGTGATTTCATATTCAGCGAATGGAAGAAATCACGGGTGAACGTTATCTTCAGCAGGTCCGATGAATAGCGCAGGCTGGGGAAGAAATCGGTCAGGTACTTAAAGCTGGCTTTGGTCACCGGCGCGATATGCTGCATCACCCCAATTGAGGTTTCACCATTTGCCATCTGCCGCCAGACAAAATCGGGGCCATAGCCCGCGCCGGGTAAGGTTCCTTCAGCGCTGCTGATGCGCATCATGGAAGAGTCAATCGACAGCTGCGGCAGATGATAGCCCGCGTTCTCGGCGAACAGAGCCGACCAGGCGCCTCCCGCCAGGACCACATTCTGGCATTTGATAAAGCCCTGTTCGGTATGGACGCCCGCAACCCGGCCCGCTGCGTATTCGATGGTGCGTGCGGCGCAGGGCGCAACAATCTTCACCCCTTCCCGCATGGCACCTTCGGCGATACGAGAGACGGACCAGACCGGTTCTGCGGTGCCGTCGCTGGCCTGATACAGCATCGCTTTATATTTGTCCCCGGCACCGGCAATAACGGCGTTCATCGCTGCACCGGAAACGATGCGGGCATCGCATTGCGGATCGCGCGCGTGAGCGTGCTTCAGCCACTCTTCTGCCGCTGAGATTTCTTCATCGGTGTGCATTATGACGTAGTTGCCCGATGCTCTGAACCCCACGTCGGTATCAAAGCGGCTGGCAAAGCCCGACCAGATACGTTTGGACTGATTGGCTAACTCATACTTGCCCAAATCCCAGTGGTTGGAATAAACCCAGCCGAATGCGCGGCTGGACTGCTCTCCGGCGACGACGCCTTTTTCCAGCACCACCACGTTCAGTTTCTTTTCATTAAGGAACAACGCGGTGGATATTCCGGCAATGCCGCCGCCAATCACCACCACGTCGGCTTCCGCCGGGAGATCCGCCTGGGTTGACACTGCCTGAGCGCGCGGGATCTGCGAAGCGGAAATGTACCCGGGGCGGGCGGCGGTAAACACCCCCGCCGTAAAGCCCACCGCTGCACCGGCAATACCGCATCCTGCTCCCATTAAAAATTTACGACGACTGACTGACATCTCTGTTCCTCGCCTCAGAATGATACGGTAGCGCCGAAGTAATACGCCCGGCCCGGTTCGTTGTAGGTTGAGGCCCCTTCGGCCCGGCGTTTAATCTCTTTATCAAACAGATTGCTGATGCCGGTTTTCAGATCGAGGTTCTTCGTCATCTGGTACTGCAGGTTTAAGCCCACCAGTCCATACGATCCTACGCGGGTCTGATCCAGGCCGTTATTTAACTCGGTATGGTTAACGGCATATTTTCGTGGCTTTTGCGGGCCGTAGAAGGTGTAGCTGACGTTCGCCGACAGGTCCTGACGGATTTTCCAGTCGAGGGTTGAGTTAATGGTGTATTCAGGAATAATCGACAGCGGATTTCCGGTGGTTTTATCCTCGGAGGTAATCATATAAGTGGCGTTAGTATTAAATTTCAGCGCATCGCTGACCGGGACGGTGACGTTGGCTTCCAGACCCTCCACCACCGCTTTTCCGGTATTTTCCCAGCGCAGGATGGCGGTACCGGAATTCGTTGCGCCAAGGAAATCATTACCGGCGATAATTTTATTTTTATAGTCATTTCTGAACCACGTAATACCCGCGGCCCAGCCCTGATGATTAAATTCCAGCCCGATCTCTTTATTCACGCTGACTTCCGGTTTGAGATCGTCATTGCCCGCCAGGTAGCAGGGCTCATAGCCCACGGTGAGCGGGCAGCCATTACCCCGGGAATAAAGCAGATAGCCAGGGCTGGATTGATACAGGTTTGGCGCTTTGAACGCCCGAGCAATACCGGCCTTCAGAGTAAAGTATTCGCCCAGCGCCTGTGACAGATTCAGGCTGGGGCTGAAATTGCTGCCAAAGCGGTTATCGTAATCCATGCGCAGACCCGGTATCACCTGGGTGGTTTCGGTGGCCTGAATATTGTCTTCGAAATAGATGCCGCTCAGATCGGAGTGGGATTTCACATGGCTGCCGTTTGCCGCCGCGCCGCTGACGGCATCGCCGGAAATCAGCGTTTGCAGTGCTGAATTCGGGGCCTCAAGCTCGGAGCGGTTCCACTCCGCGCCAAGGGTAATGGTCTGCTCACGCAGCCAGTCAACGGGGAAGTTAATCTCGCCGTTCACCCGGTAGTTCCGCAGCTGGCTGGTGATGAAACCGGCCCCGTCTTTAATCGACCCCTCCGTGCGCCCGGTCAGGCCTTCATCGAGTCGGCTGTTGCGCGTTCCGTCATACTGGAATGCCAGCTTAGACTGGCCCCAGTCCCAGATGCCGTTGTGCGTGATGCCGAAATTCTGCCGATAAAGCTTATTGGTTTCCGCGCCGGACTGCGCCAGCGCCTTCGTGGCATCAGAAGCCAGGCTGAACTGAGTATCACCCGCGTAAATATTTCCCTGCCTGCTGTAGCCCGCTTCGAAATCAAGAGTTTGATTGTTGGTCGGTTTCCAGGAGAGCACGGCGTTAATATCTTTATTACGTACGCCTTCACGTCCCGCAGGGGTTAAACCCGAACTGTTATCTGTGCCATTAATCGACGGGCTGTCGGCTTTGGTTTTATTCCAGCTGCCGTACAGTCTCATCGTTAATGCTTCATCCGCCAGTGGGCCGCTGAGGCTGAAGTTGGTCCGGTTGGTATTCCCCTCGCTGCTGCTTTCTGGCTGATTGAGGAAATAGCTCAGCGAGCCGTGCCAGGCATTGGTTGGCCGTTTGGTGATGATGTTCACCACGCCGCCCGCCGCGCCGGAACCGTAACGTGCCGCTGCGGGGCCTCGAATCACTTCAATACGTTCAACTTCTTCAGCCGGTACCCAGTTGCTGTCGCCGCGCGTGTCGCGTTCGCCGTCCCACGCGTAGCGAATAGCATTGCGAGAGGTGACCGGATTGCCATCGATCAGAATCAGCGTGTTTTCCGGGCCCATTCCGCGAATATCAATCTGCCGGTTATTTCCCCTGGCGCCGGTGCTGCTGTTGCCGGTGAGATTCACGCCCGGCATTTTGCGAATAATATCTGAGAGATCGTTAACCGGAGGATGTTTACTGATGTCTTCGGCGGTAATGACCGACACGCCCGGCTGCTGTTTAATCTCCTCTTCGGCGGTGACGAATAAGGTTTGTTCAGCGGACTCTTCTTTTTTTAGTGGATTATCGCCATCCGCATCAGCGGAATACGCGGGAGGCAGGATGCCGTATAGCGCGAAAAGCATCAGTACCCTGAGAGGTTTGAACGCAACAAAAGTCGTGGTTTTCATAAGATAAGCGCATTTTTTTAATAAGGATGTTTATGATATGCATTCTCATTAAAGGATGTAAACAAAAAAGTGTACATATGTACAACTTATTAATCCCTTCAAAAACAGTGCCTATTTATCGGGAATGGTGGTGGCAAGAATGACCGGTTAAGTGAGAGATCGTATTCCTGGAGAAAAGGATGGCGCTTTTTAAACGGCGAAGATAAGGGTGTTTTAAGCGGATAATAACAATTCGTGATGTGACGTCAGAGGCTAATACTTGTCGGAATTTGCGGTAGCCTGAACTATTACTTCGATAAGTAATGGATTATTTTATCTCCAGGTTTTGAGCATTGCCTTTATGCTTTTAGTGATAAGTGTGCCACCTTAAATGGCTTTTATTCGCGAATGTTAATCAGGTTTAATAATCATTTTGGGTTATTTAATACCATTGTAAAAAATGTGAATTAACGGGTGTTTTTACCGTGTCTTTAATTTTTATGTGTCTTTATGATTAACTTTAATTAGCATTTATTCGTCATAATTTTTTCTTATAGATTATCTTAACATTATGTAATTATGGTCTTTTTGTTATGGTGCCAAATGGCTTGTATTGGCATGGTTGATTTTAGCGCGATCCCTTGCAGAGCACGCCAGCCGTGCCCTGGACGATGATGAGTCACGAAATTCGTGCGTCATCCTGTCGCTCGATATAGGTTTTCAGGCGATTAAAGGTGCAAAACTTTTTTGTTGTGCGCTTGAAAAGCGATGATATAGTCGTTGACGCACAATATTACCTCACTGGCTATTCAAATAACTCTTAATTAGCACCAGTGACATCCCACAGTCAGAAGGATTTAGTAATGAAAGGTTTTAACTCTCTGGAGTCGTTTCTAACCTCCGTCCAACAGCGTGACCCTAATCAACCGGAATACCTGCAGGCGGTACGTGAAGTCTTTACCTCTCTGTGGCCGTTTCTGGAACAGAACCCGCAGTATCAGGAGCAGGGATTGCTGGAACGTTTGGTGGAACCAGAGCGAGCCATTCAGTTTCGCGTAGCCTGGACCGACGACCGTGGCCAGGTACAGGTGAACCGCGCATGGCGCGTGCAGTTCAGCTCTGCTATTGGTCCTTTCAAAGGCGGTATGCGTTTCCATCCTTCTGTAAACCTGTCAATTCTGAAGTTCCTCGGCTTTGAACAAACCTTTAAAAACGCACTGACCACGCTGCCGATGGGCGGGGGAAAAGGCGGTTCTGACTTTAATCCGAAAGGCAAAAGCAACGCGGAAGTGATGCGCTTCTGCCAGGCGCTGATGACCGAACTGTATCGCCACCTGGGCCCGGATACCGACGTTCCGGCGGGTGATATCGGTGTGGGCGGCCGTGAAGTGGGCTTTATGTCCGGGATGATGAAAAAGCTGTCCAACAACACCAGCTGTGTGTTCACCGGTAAAGGTCTGACCTTCGGCGGCAGCCTGATCCGTCCTGAAGCCACCGGTTATGGCCTGGTGTACTTCACCGATGCAATGCTGAAGCGCCACGGTCTGGGCTTTGAAGGCAGCCGTGTTTCCGTTTCCGGTGCCGGTAACGTGGCGCAGTACGCCATCGAGAAAGCGCTGGAGCTGGGTGCGCGTGTCATCACCGCTTCCGATTCCGGCGGCACCGTGGTGGATGAAGAAGGCTTCACCACCGAGAAGCTGGCGCATCTGGCCGAGATCAAAAACGTACGTTACGGCACCGTGGAAGACTACGCACGCGAACGCAACCTGGTTTACCTCGCTGGCCAGCAGCCGTGGAGCGTGCCGGTGGATATCGCGCTGCCGTGCGCCACGCAGAACGAACTGGATCTGCCAGCTGCTAAGCAGCTGATTGCAAACGGCGTGAAGGCTGTTGCCGAAGGCGCAAACATGCCAACCACGATTGCGGCAACTGATGCCTTCCTGGATGCGGGCGTACTGTTCGCACCGGGCAAAGCGGCTAACGCCGGTGGCGTGGCGACGTCAGGTCTGGAAATGGCGCAGAACGCCGCGCGTCTGAGCTGGAAGGCTGAGAAAGTGGATATTCGTCTGCAGCACATCATGCTGGATATTCACCACGCCTGCGTTGAGCACGGCGGTGAAGGCAAGCAGACCCATTACGTTCACGGCGCGAATATCGCGGGCTTCGTTAAAGTTGCCGATGCGATGCTGGCGCAGGGCGTACTGTAAGCGTTCAGGCCGTCTGCGGTGGGCGATTGTGCCCACCGGGCGGCATCAGCAGGCGGCATCCGTAAAGACGCCGTCTTCTGCAAAACAGGCTCTGTCGGTTACCCGGCAGAGCCTGTTTTATTATGTGGCCTGCCGCCTGCCGTTATTCTCGGCGACAACGCGCCCGTTATTCTATTACGTTCAGCCAGCTACAGCGCCTCTGACTCAACCTGCGCTTTGCGCTGCTTCACCCGCCAGACCCACTCCAGCAGAATGAACCACAGCGGCATGGTACACAGCGCCGTCAGAGTATCGGCATCAAACACCATTACCACCAGTGAGAACAGGAAGAACAGCAGGGTCAGCCAGCTCATGGCGATGCCCGCTGGCATCTTGAAGGTGGAACGCTGGTGCAGGTCCGGGCGACGTTTGCGGTATACCAGATAGGCAATCAGGATCATCGCCCAGCTGTAGATCACCAGAATCGCCGCCAGGGTCGAAACCACGGTGAACAGCGTCATCACGTTCGGCACCAGGAACAGCAGCAGCGTGCCAATCAGCATACAGAAGCAGGTAAACAGCAGGCTGTGAACCGGAATCGAGGTGGTGCGCGACAGAATGCGGAACTGCCAGTGGGCGTGATCGTCAACCGACAGTCCGTAGAGCATGCGGGTGCTGGAGTAAACGCCGCTGTTGGCGGAGGACATTGCCGAGGTGAGGGCGACAAAGTTGATAATCGCCGCCGCCGCCGGAAGCCCGGCTTTATCAAACAGGGTGACGAACGGGCTGGTATCCGGCGCGATATGTTGCCAGGAAGTCACGGCAATAATCACCACCATCGACAGCACGTAGAAAATGATAATGCGCATCGGAATGGCTTTAATCGCCTTCGGCAGTACGCGTTCCGGCGAGCGGGTTTCGGCGCTCATGGTGCCCAGCAGCTCAATGCCGGTGTAGGAGAAGATGGCGATCTGGAAACCGGCGAAGAAGCCGACAATGCCGTGCGGCATAAACACCTGCGGGTTGGTGACGTTGCTGAGTGACGCCTGTACGCCATCCGGCGAGGTCCAGCCGCTGGCGATCATCCAGCCGCCGGTGACGATCAGCGCCACGATGGCAATCACCTTGATAATGGCGAACCAGAACTCGGCCTCGCCAAACATCTTTACCGACAGCAGGTTAAGCAGGCACAGCAGCGCCAGCGTTGACAGCGCCGGTATCCACGGCGACAGTTCCGGCAGCCAGTACTGCACGTAGCCGCCGCAGACCACCACATCGGCAATACAGGTCACTACCCAGCTCAGCCAGTAGGACCAGCCCAGGTAGAAACTGGCTTTCGGCCCCAGATAGTCGGCCACGAAGTCGGCAAATGAGCGATAGTCCAGCCGGGTCAGCAGCAGCTCACCCATCGCCCGCATGGTCATATACATAAAGAATCCGACCACCACGTAGGTAATCAGAATGGAGGTTCCTGAAACGGCAATGGTTTTACCTGCCCCCATAAACAGCCCGGTACCGATGGCACCGCCGAGGGCGATCAGCTGGATATGGCGGGAACTCAGGCCCCGGTGCAGATTTTGCTGCGCATCCGCTTGGTCAGACATGGCATCCTCTCAATATTTTTTTGCAGGCAAAGCAATCCCGTCCCGATGGAAAAGGGGGGCAGGCGTACTACGCGACGAGAAAACGGACAGCGCCGTATGGCCTTCACTCAGGCCAGAACCGCTGGCGGGAGGTGAGCGAGTGGCCTAATGCTGGCCGTGGGGAATAACAATGTCAACACAGAATAGCTCGGAATTATTCACTTTTTGATCACATTCAAGTTTCTGAAAAACAGAGGAAAAATTAATTTTATGCATTTTGTGTGAATAAAATATGCATAAAAATACTTTGCCTATGGCTGCTAAAAAGCTAACTATTTATTCATCCTTTCCTGCCGTTTTTTTCAGAAAAATAATCCACGGTCAGAATAAAAATGCGGCGCGCTATTTCTGGACGAACGGCCGGTCATCCAGTCGATCGCCTCTGCATAATGCGCTTTCACCGAAGATCTCTCTGAAATTCCCGAACTGGCTGAAATCATTATCAATGTTGTGGATTTATCCGCCGATAAACCGCGGCATTTTCTGTCGAACAGTGCTAGCTCTGGCGGAAAAGTGTCAGGTACACTCTTTGCGCACATCAATCTTCCAGGGAGAGGTCAACCCGCTATGCAACATGCCAATACCCTACAACAGCTTGGCAAGGTGGTCGGTGCCGACGGTCTGATTACCGACAGCTATCAGAAAGCGTACTACTGCAAAGGATTTCGCGTAGGCCACGGTGACGCGCTGGCCGTGGTGCTGCCTGCAACACTGATTCAGCTCTGGCAGGCGCTTAAGGTCTGCCAGCAAAATGACGTGATTATTCTGATGCAGGCGTCCAATACCGGCGTGACCGGCGGATCGACCCCGCACGGAGACGATTACGATCGCCCGGTGGTCATTATCAGCACCCGAAAAATCAAAGGGGTGCAGGTGATCGATAATGCGCAGCAGATCGTGGCGTTTCCCGGCAGCACGCTGACCGAACTGGAAGAGAGCCTGAAGCCGTACGGCAAAGAACCGCACTCGGTGATCGGTTCCTCCTGCATTGGTGCCTCCGTAGTGGGCGGCATCTGCAACAACTCCGGCGGATCGCTATTACAGCGCGGCCCGGCGTTTACCGAAAAATCACTGTTTGCCCGCATTACCGACGACGGTCGGCTGGAGCTGGTGAACCATCTGGGTATCGATCTGGGCACCGAGCCGGAGCAGATGATTGCCCGGCTGGAATCCGGCGATTACACCACCGGCACCGCCGCCGACTGGCAGGGGAAAATCTGGGCCGACGACTACGCCTCGGTAATTAAGGATGTGGATGCCGTCACGCCAACGCGCTTTAACGGCAATCCGCAGTATCTGCACGACAGCGCGGGCTGCGCCGGAAAGGTGATTGTGTTTGCCGTGCGCCTCGCCACCTTTGACGCCACGCCGCAGGAAGACACCTTCTATATTGGCACCAACGATGAGCAGGTGCTGCTGGAGCTGCGCCGCTATCTGATTGAAAGCCTTGAACAGCTGCCGATTCAGGCGGAATACATTCATCGCAATGCCTTCCGCCTGACGCTGCGCTATGCCCGCCATATGCTGCTGTCGATTAAGCGGCTGGGGCCGTCGGCACTGCCGGGGCTGATGCAGAAAAAAGCCCGCTGGGATGCTCGGGTGAAGCAGCTCAAGCTGCTGCCGGCCAACACCATCGATAAGCTGATCCAGCTGGGCAACCGGCTGACGCCGTCGACGATTTCGCCGCGCCTGCTGTCGTGGCATCGCCGCTATGAGCATCATCTGATGATCAAGGTCGCGCACGAAGAAGCCGCCGCGATGAACCGCCTGCTGACCGCGTTCTTTGCCGAGCGCAACGGCGACTGGTTCCACTGCACGGAAGCGGAGCAGGGCGATGCGTTTCTGGTGCGTTTCGGCGTCGGTGCCTGCACCGTTTTTTACTGCGACTACTACGGCATCAATACCGATCGTCGGCTGATTGCCTTCGACGTGGCGCTGCGGCGTAACGACGAGCAGTGGATGATCCAGCTGCCGCCGGAACTCCAGGCGCAGGTACTGGAAGGGTCCTGCTGCGGCCACTTCTTCTGTCTGGTCAATCATCAGGATTACATCCTGAAGCCCGGCGTGGACGGCGCGGCCTTTAAAGACGCGGTGCTGGAATACCTCGATCGGCGCGGAGCGAAGTACCCGGCGGAGCACAATATCGGCCATCTGTATCACGCCTCCAGCGAGCACGAGCAGCATTTTCATCAGCTTGACCCGACCAACAGCTGTAATCCGGGTATCGGCAAAACCAGCAAGAAAAAGAACTGGGCATAACATTTACCCGCGCGGGCGGGTTAACAAGGACAGCGTGAATGACCACCGATTTAGTTATTGGTATCGATCTTGGCACCTCAAACAGCCTGCTGTGCCTGTGGCGCAACGGGCGTTCAGAACTGGTGCCGAACCGTTTTGGCGATTTTCTGACGCCTTCGGTCGTCGGCGTGGACGATGTGGGCAATATGCTGGTGGGCCAGCCCGCTAAGGCGCGATTACAGTCGCATCCTCACCTCACCGCCGCCAGCTTTAAGCGCCATATGGGCAGCGAAACCACGGTTAAGCTTGGCGCACAGAGCTTCCGCGCCGAGGAGCTGTCGGCGATCCTGCTGCGTCAGCTGAAAGAGGATGCGGAAAACGCCCTCGGTCAGCCGGTATCCTGCGCGGTGATCACCGTGCCGGCCTATTTCAACGACGTGCAGCGCCGGGCGGTGAAAACTGCCGGTGAACTGGCCGGGCTGGAAGTGAAAAGGCTGCTGAACGAGCCGACCGCCGCCTCGCTGGCGTTTGGCCTGCTGAATAACCAGCAGCAAAAGTACCTGACCTTTGACCTCGGCGGCGGCACCTTTGACGTGTCGATTATCGATATGTTCGACGGCGTGGTGGAAGTGCGTTCCAGCAGCGGTGACGTGTTCCTCGGCGGCGATGACTTTAACGCAGCGATCCTGCGCTGGATGCAGCAGCAGTTCCCCGAGCTGAATCAGGCGGAAGGTGCACTCTACGCCAGCCTCACCCAGCTGGCCGAACGCCTGAAGTGCGATCTCACCCAGTCCTCTCCCGCCACCGCCGAGCTGGAATGGCAGGATAAGCGCTGGCAGTGGGAGCTGAGCGAGGCGAAGTTTGCCGAGATTTGCAGCGAGCTGATTGCCCGCCTCCAGCGGCCCGTCAGCCAGGCGTTGCAGGATGCCCGTTTCACTCTCGATCAGCTGGATCACGTGCTGCTGGTGGGCGGCGCTACGCGTATGCCGCTGATCCGTCAGACCGTGGCCCGCTTGTTTGGCCGCTTCCCGCGCCACGACCTGCATCCTGACCAGGCGGTGGCGCTGGGTGCAGGCGTGCAGGCCGGGATGGTGATGGAGGACAGCGCGGTAGAAGACGTGATCCTCACCGACGTGATGCCGTACTCGCTGGGGGTGGCGACAATGCGCGAGCAGCATGGCCGCCAGGAAGCGGGCTTCTTCCTGCCGCTGATTGAGCGCAACACCTTCCTGCCGGTGAGCATGGAGAAAACCCTGTGTACCGCCGTCGACAATCAGACCCTGGTGGAAGTTGAGATCTACCAGGGAGAAGGGCGGCGGGTGAAGGACAATATCCAGCTGGGCGACATTAAACTTGAAGTACCGGCGCGCAAGGCGGGTGAAGTCAGCATCGACGTGCGCTTTACCTATACGCTGGACGGCATTCTGGAAGTGGAGTGCCGCACGTCGGCATCGGATACCATCAGCCGGCTGGTGATTGAAAACGTGCCGGGCCAGATGAGCGCGGAGGAGATCCAGCAGAGCCTGCAACGGCTGGCCTCGCTGAAGCAGCATCCGCGCGATCGGCCGGAAAACCGCCGGGTGCTGACGCGCTGCAACGAGCTTTATCGCTTCCTGCTGGGCGAAGAGCGGCAGCAGATTGATGCGGCGCTGTCGGCGTTTGAACAGCTGCTGGAAACCCAGGATGTACGTCAGATTGCTGATTTCCGTCAGCATCTGGAGCAGATGCTGTCCCGCTACGATAACTGGACCCAGTAACATGAACGAATGGAGTGTACTGGGGATCGATCCGACCCGTGACGAGAGTGAGATCCGCCGCGCCTATGTGAAGCAGCTGAAGCAGCACCGCCCGGATCGCGATCCTGAAGGCTATCAGCGGCTGCGCGAGGCGTGGGAGCAGGCGAAGCAGTATGCCGCCAGCGCGCCGGGCGAACTGGCCGGTTTTGGCTTCCAGGTTCAGCCCGGGGAAGCTGGCTTAACGCTGGTGCTTGATGACGATGGTGTGGCGTTCAGCGGAAACGGCGACGGTGTTCGGCGTGATGGCGCTGTAATCTCCGACGAGGAGGCGGGCGCACATGCCGCTGATCGCATTCTGTTGCCGGAAGACATTGAGAATTCGCCCAATCGCACAGGCATGACGTCAGATAACGCGGAAGATATCCCTCTGCCGCCGCCCGCCTACAGCATAAAAGAAATCAACCGGCTGGCGGATCGGCTGCTGGCATCAGAGCAGGGCATGGCGCAGCTGGAGGAAACCTGGCTGCGGGTTGCGGCTAACGGCTCGCTGTTGCAGCAGCAGCAGTTCAACCAGCAGCTGGCACAGGCGCTGGTTGACCGGCCGGGACTGACCGAAGAGCTGTTGATGCGCCTGTCGGAAACGCTTGGCTGGGGGCTGGACGGCTACGATGATACCCGGCTGCTGTCGGGCCGCCTGGTGTGGCAGCTTAACCGCGCTGCACGCCGCACGGCAATGGGAGCAAGCTGGCAGGCGCTGCTGCATTCCGCCGGGGATTCCTGGCGCAAAAAACGGATGGTGGCGTTAATCGCCGGCAGCGACGAGAAAATGCCGCTGTGGGCAAGGCTGATCCCCAATTTTCTCGCCGATATGAGCAAGCAGGTGGATGAACTGTGCACCCGCTATCCCGAGCTGACCGACCGCATCAATCCGATGGTATTGCAGTACAGCCAGGAAAAGTGCTTTCAGGAACGGTTCTTTCAGGAAAAGCACGTTGCCCTGAGCTGGGCTGGCGTGTATCTGCTGCTGTTCTGGGGCGTGGTCATTAACCGCAGCGCGGTTGAAGCACATCCAACATGGCCGGTGCTGACGCTGAGCGGCGTACTGATTCTGTTTTACCTCTACGGCCACGATCTGGTTTTCCAAACGCTGCGGCGCTGGCAGATCGTGTTGGGCGTCTGGCTGCTGATTGAAGGCATACTCTCGACCCTGGTGGTTGCCCTCTTTTTGGTGCTGATGCATTTTGGCCTGCCGAAGCTGCTGGGGCACCGGGCAGAGCTTGCGGGGCTGCTTGAAATCATGCTGGCGCTGATTGTGCTCAGCGGGGTATGGCGCATCCGCGAGCGCGGCGTGCCCGTTATCTGCCTGCCGGGTCATCTGGTCAACTGGCTGCTGGCCGCGCCGTGGAACGCACCGCGAGCAATACCGTCACGCCTGCTGGGGGCGATTACCGGGCTGATCGTCTATTTTGGCAGCTGCGCCGTGATGTATGAGTTTTTCAAGCTGGCCAATAATGTTCTGGAGCACTACCGATGACCGCACTGGTATTACTGCCCGGACTGATGTGCGATGCCGGGCTGTGGCAGGGGTTGTTGCCGCAGCTGGAGGCGACAGGCCCGCTGACCTTTGGCGATCTGTCGCAGGGAGAATCGGTCGAGGAGATGGCCGCGAGCGTGCTGGAGTGCTGCCCGCCGGAGTTCGTGCTGGTGGGGTTTTCGATGGGCGGTTTTGTCGCCCGCGAGATTGCTCGCCAGGTACCGCATCGCGTACGGGGGCTGGTGCTGATTGCCACCTCCAGTGCAGCAGACAGCGTGATGCAGTCGCAGTTTAAAGCGACGGTCGCCGGGAAGCTTGAGCAGGACAGCGGTCCATTCCGCGGGCTGAGCCACCGGGCGATTAAGCTGTCGCTGGGCCAGCAGCATGAAGACGATCCGCAGCTGGTGCAGCAGATCCTCGATATGAGCCTGCGGCTGGGGCGGGAAACCTGGATTCGTCAGCTGCTGATGGCGCGCAACAGTGACAGCCATCTGCTGGCCGACATTCGCTGCCCGACGCTGGTGGTTGCTGCCGCAGACGATCGCATGCGCAGCCTGGCGGAGTCGCGGGCGCTGTGTGAGGCGATCCCTGATGCGGAATTCCGGCTGGTGGAGGATTCCGGCCATATGCTGCCGCTTGAACAGCCACAGCGGCTGGCGGCGATCCTGACGGAGTGGATTAACACCTGTATCACTCGCCGATAAACAGTTACCAAAAAAAGCCGGGAACACCGCCGGGAACACTGGATTAGCCGCGTAAATTCAATACAATCACAGGCGGCATGGAGTGCCTGGGCTGATTGAGGAAAACAAGTCGTGGTTAATCCGGGATGGTTGGAATGAAAAAGTGGTTATTGATGCTGATTGCCCCGATATTCGCCTTTCAGGCGATGGCGGCAGAGCATAATGCCGATCCGCACAGTACCAGCGTGGCCTTCTACAGCTGGTATCTGACGGCGCTGAGCAAAGAAGAAAGCCCGATTGATGAGCACGATCCGCTGCTGAGTGAGTATGTGACCCAGCGGCTGCTGCAAAAAATTAATCTGCTGATTAAAAGCCCGGAAGGCATGGATGATGATTACTTTCTGCAGGATCAGGACTACAGCGACGGCTGGGTGAATAACGTCAGCGTCAGCGATTTCACGCTGAACGGCAATCGCGCCTTTGGCGATGTGACCCTCGGGCGCGACCCGACCGATCAACAGCATCTGCTGGTCACGCTGGTGCATGAGCACGACGGCTGGAAGATTGACGACGTACAGCTGGAACCGGCCGCCGGCGTTGAACCACCGCCAGCCGGTTAAGTGATTAGCTAAACCGGCTCAGCTGCTGATGCAGCTGGTCAAGTAGCGCATAGCGGCGGCGGTATTCGGCGCGCTTTTTACTGGCGATCTCCTCCAGCGGTTTTTGCGCCAGGCTGAGCGGCAGCTGGTATAAATGACGCGATGCCACCGTCGCGTTAACCGACTGCCAGAACTCATCATAGCAGGCGTGAAACAGCGCCCTTTTTTTCAGGCGATAGCGCAGGCTATAGAACACATGGCCGCCATCGCGCACCGCATAAATCTGCTGAATGCCCATCGCCGCGGCGAGCTGCATCAGCGCTTCCAGCAGGACTCTTTTGGGGAACAGCCCGTGGCACGCTTTGGTGGCGTGGCGAATAAATTCATGCGGCGTATCGCGGTGAGCGCCCTGCAGGCCGCCGACGATCAGCTGCGGTTTGCCATTGCGCTCGGTCACGGCAAACGTCAGCACTCCCAGCAGAGTGCCGTCGCAGTGGAGGAGTAAATTCACTTCCCCTTCTCGCTCGCAGCGACCGTTGCATATCATGGTGATCGCTATGGCCTCACCGTCTTTCCCACTGAAGCGGGCGAGTGCGAAATCTGTCGCGCTAAGCATCGCCTGGCGCAGCTCTTCACACGCCAGCTGCGAGACGAAGCGGTAATGATCGTGCAGCGCCGCCACGCGCTGGCTGACCGACAACCCAAGATGCAGGTAAGGGCGGTGGATTTTTCCCGGCAGCGTGGGCTGCTGCGGCAAAATCTGCTGCATCGGCGCAAAGGCGGCGATATGGCGCATATGCTGCCAGCTGCTGACGGGGGTCAGCATGGAGCGCAGCAGAAATTTGGCGCGCCACGAGGGCGAAAGCCACAGCTTTTCCGGCGCCAGCTGGCCGCCAATTAATGCTGAAAATAACGCAAGGCCGTTGTTCGTACGTGGAGTGAGAAGAATTTCCGACATAGCAGATTATCCTTTTCCGCTGGTTAAAACCGTATTTGAGCAGGTGCCAGATAAATAGAGTCACAATGAGTGCGAGGGCTTTTACTGCACAGGTGAGCCGTTTAACCGGGGTTTAATCAGCACTTTTCGACGCGACCTGAACGTCGTAAACTGATGGTCGATTTTTCAGCGAGGAGGCGAAAGTGGAAGGTGTACCGGAACAGTTTTGCTACGAGCAGGACCGCGCCAGCTTCCGCCATTTACCCGGCGTGCAGGGCGTAGAGCTGTATCGCGCGCACATCACGCACTATGCCTTTGAGCCACACACCCACGAAGCGTTTGGCATCGGAACGATCGACATCGGTGCCGAGCGGTTTCGCTATCGCGGTGAACAGCACCTGGCCCCGGTCGACTCGCTGGTGTTAATGAATCCGGACGAGCTGCATACCGGCGAATCCGCCAGCGAGGGCGGCTGGCAGTATCGTATGATCTACCTTGAGCCGCAGCGGCTTGCCGAGCTGACCGGCGAATCGGGCTGGTGGTTTGACCGCGCGGTGCGCCATCACCCGCAGCACGCGCGCGAAGTTTCGCAGATCCTCTCCCGGCTGTGGCAGACGGACGATGCTCTGGCGATTGATGGGCTGTTGCTGTCGCTTTGTGACGTACTGCGCCCCCACGCCCGTAATGTTTGCCCCTCGGAGGCTCCGGCCCGCCACCGCTTCGATCGGGTACGCGACTATCTGCGCGATAATCTGGCGGAGCGTATCACGCTCGGCGATCTCTCCGCGCTGATGTCGCTCAGCCCTTATCATTTCCAGCGTCAGTTTAAGGCGCAGTATCACGTTACCCCGCATCAGATGCTGATGGCTTTTCGTCTCTATCAGGCCCGTCAGCTACTGATCGATGGCATGCCCTCAGCCGAGGTTGCCGCCGCCGTCGGGCTGACCGACCAGGCACATCTGACCCGCAGTTTTGCCGCCCGTTATGGCATCACCCCCGCCCGCTATCAGAAGCAGGTCCGCCAGAGCGGTTAGCGCAATTTGCTACAATCCCCGCCGCGCCATCCCCCCTCATAATACGGTATTGCTGTTGTGTGCTATCTGGAGTGAACGATGTTAGCGGGAATTTTATTTGCCCTCGGAGCGGGGCTGATGTGGGGATTGATCTTTGTCGGGCCGCTGCTGGTTCCGGACTATCCGGGAACCCTGCAGTCCATGGGACGCTATCTGGCCTTCGGGCTGATTGCGCTGCCGCTGGCCTGGCAGGATCGCCAGCGCCTGCGCGGTCTGACGGGGGATGACTTGCGGGAAGCGTTTAAGCTGACGCTGGTGGGGAATCTGCTTTACTACGCCTTTCTGGCGACGGCTATCCAGCGCACCGGCGCACCGGTTTCCACGATGATTATCGGCACGCTGCCGGTGGTGATTGCGGTCTGCGCTAACCTGTTTTACGGCGGCGATGATGGCCGACTCAGCTGGCGGAGCCTGGCTCCTGCACTGCTGCTGATCGTCTGCGGGCTGGCCTGCGTTAACGTGGCTGAAATGAACGGGGCCGGGCAGCAGTTCGACCCGTGGCGCTATTTCAGCGGTATCGCGCTGGCGCTGGCTGCGGTTATCTGCTGGACGTGGTATCCGCTGCGCAACTCGCGCTGGCTGCGGCAGCATCCGACGCTGCGCCCCGGTACCTGGGCAACCGCGCAGGGGCTGGCAACGCTGCCGCTGGCGCTGCTGGGCTATCTGCTGGTGATGGGGCAGCTGCATCTGACGCAGCCTGAGTTTAGTCTGCCGTTTGGCCCACAGCCGGGGGTATTTATCGCGCTTATGCTGGCTATCGGGCTGCTGTGCTCGTGGCTGGGGACGCTGTGCTGGAATGAAGCCAGCCAGCGCCTGCCTGCGGTGCTGCTCGGGCCGTTAATCGTATTTGAAACGCTGGCCGGGCTGGCCTATACCTTTGCCCTGCGCCAGGCGTGGCCACCTTTGCTGACGTTTTGCGGCATTATCTGCCTGATTAGCGGGGTGGTGGTGGCGATGCGGATTAAGCCTCAGCCACGGATTGTGCCGCTGAACGAATAATCATCAGACAGTATGCTGCGTTAACTTTAGCGAAAACATTAGCACCGACCGCATATTACTTGCCCGGTCGGTGGCTAATGTTAACGAGTGATAAATAATTTCTGCTGTCAGGAGACTACTGACTGTCACAGCTGCAAGGGTAGTGATAAACGCTGCGGCTGATATTCAGCAGGCGGCAGCTGCGGCGGGTTCCCACGTTGTGGGTATCCTGCAGAAAGGTGACCGCTTTACGCTTATCGCCGGTGGTGAAGAATTTCTTCACAATACTCTGAAGCAGTTCTTTATCGGAGGAAATCAGCTGCAGTTCGCGCGACAGGCTGTGCAGTGACTCTTCTAATTCTTTGATTTTTCTTCCATGTTCTGAATTTAATCCGGCGTACTTCTTTTTCCAACTGTAGAAGGTCGCTTCAGAAATACCGAGGTTTTCACAAATTTGTTTAACTTTAATACCTTCTTCTGAATCTTTAATTGCTCTGCTGATTTGTTCTGCCGTATATCGTGACTTTCTCATAAATGCTATTACCTTTCTTAACTATAATATGGCGATAATAACTGGAGTTAATTCGTGCTGAGGTAGTTCGGCTATTTTATATCAGTATTTCACGATATGCGATTAGGAAAATTCCTGTGGATTTAAAAATAAACTCTGATTCGGATTATTGCGGTGAGGGTTATTTTAGAGCCTGAGGTAATTCCACGCGGTTTTAACAAAGTAGCAAAGAAGAGGGAAGTGAAGGGGGAACTGAAAACAACATTGCCCGATGAAGAGTTCTTCATCGGGCCGGGAAATCAGGGCATCGGCCAGTCCGGCGGCGTCTGGCTCATAACGTTGATAAACACGTCTTTAGTGATATGCCAGAAGTTGTATAAATTTTCCATGCTCAGGCTAATCCCCAACAGGCCGGTGACGAACCAGCACGACATGCCAATACCGATGCCGGTAAAGACGAACGCCATGGCGTTGCGGCTGGCTTTACGGCACTGCACGTTAAACGTGCTGGCGATAAACATCATTACTGCGCTCAGCAGTTCCCATCTCATCAGCATAACGCTGGCAGTAATTGTACCCATGTTTTACTCCACGATGATCGGTCCTGACAGACTGGAAGCGGCATCACCGAAAGCGGAACAAGAGCTGCCAGGTAGGCTCTTTCCGGACTGACATTAAATGTCAAGGAAGTGTGACGACGGTCACATTATATCATCGGTTTTTAAAAGTTGAACGAAATTTACGCACGATATGACAGTTTTTTGTCTCGTGGAAAGCGCCCTGTCGTTATGCGGTATGCCTGGTTTTTCTTAATCAAAAGGAATGAAATTTATCACGGTGATTAAATTTGCCCATCGAAAAAGGCTTTTTCACTTTGCATAAAGGCAGTGAATCAACTAAGGCCGTGCGGTGAAAATCAGATCCATTTATTACTGGAGTTTTGTCGTTTTCATTTTCCCGATTAAATAATCATGACAGCACTGATTAATTTGTCTGATGGGAATTTAGTTTTTCATTTTTTGAACAAAAGCTTTTTTATAAATTGCGTTAGCCCGCGGGATTAGTCTTATTTCAACTGGTATGGTGAGTTTGGTAATTGCTTGAAAATAAATAATTTATTGATATTGAATTTTAGAAAATAAGCCTGGATTACAACGGTTTAAGAGGAATCCGAAGCCTGGAAAGTTGTACAGATTGCCAATGATATGTAGGATTTTGATCACAAATGATACGACTGCCTATTCTCCCGAAAGCTGATTTTGGGTGGGGATTCCGTCGCTCTAATAATTTAAATAAATAAAAAATCCAACAATACATCTGTACGGATAAGTAAAATAATAAGGAGTTGCCGTGTTATTTTGTTGCTTTTCCAGGTTGAAATGCCGCCCACACCAGCGGAAAAAAGCGGTCGCGTTATTACTCACATTCAGCACCCTGCCATCGCTGGCAGCGGCGCAGAATTATGACGCTCTGATCGTTGCCGCCCGTGAGGGGAACAATGCTCCTGCTCTGCGATTCTTCGACGGTGAAGCCGCAAGACGAACGCTGAGTGCGAGTGAAATAGCCGACTGGTTGCAGATTGCCAACTGGGCCGGGAACGATCGTCAGGTGGTGGCCGTCTGGCAGCGCTACGACCGGCAGGTGACGCTGCCGGTGCGTGGCCTGCAGGCGGTGGCCGGTTCGCTGCGCAATCTGCACCAGTGGCAGCCGTCGCTGGCGCTCTGGCTGCGGGCGCTGGTTCGCGAGCCGGGCAACGACGATTTGTACAGCGGTTATCTGATGACCCTGGCCGATGCCGGGCGCAGTGCGCAAGCTCTGCCGCTGGCGCAGCAGCGTGTCGGACAGGCTGCCACCGCGCGTCGCTGGCTCGATCTCTCCTACGTTCAGTTTGCCGCCGGGAAAAAAGAGGATGCGCTACAGTCCGCCAGCCAGGCGGAATTGCGCTTCTCCGGCGATCGGCAGATTGAACAAAACTACCTGAACGCGCTCTCCCTCAATCGGGTCAGCGGCCCGGCGCTGCTTCAGGCTCCGCACGCAAGCCCCGATGCGGCGCAGCTGCGCAGACTGCAGCGCGATGCCGTGGCGGAAAAAGTACGTATTGCCTTTGCACCCAGCCGCTCGGAAGCGGAGCGCTTTACCGTCGCCGATCGGGCGCTGGCCGACTATCAGCCGCTGCTGGCGGCCTGGCAGCACGACCCTGCCGCTCATTCTGACTATCAGCAGGCGCGCATCGACAGATTGGGTGCGCTGGTGGCCCGCAGCCGGATGCAGGAAGCGGTGGATGAGTACCAGCGGCTGACGGCAGAGGGCGCGGTGATCCCGACCTATGCCCGCCGCTGGGTGGCGGCCGCCTTCCTCTGGCTGCGCCAGCCGGATCGCGCGGTGGCACTCTATCAGTCGCTGTCGCCGGAAACCTCATCCAGCCCGCTCAGCCGCACCGAACAGAGCGATCTGTTCTATGCGCTGGCCGAGGATGAGCAGCCCGATGCCGCACGCCGGCAGAGCGATCGGTTCGTTGCCTCCAGCCCGTATCTGCTCAATATTTTCGGTTCACCGGAACGGGTGCCTAACGACGACTGGCTGGATGCGCAGCAGTTGCAGGTTCAGTCGGCGCTGCTGCATGACGATTTGCCTGCGGCACAGCAGCAGGCCGAACATCTGGCGCGCACCGCGCCGGGCAATCAGGGATTGCAGATCGACGTAGCCAGCCTGTGGCTGACCCGCGGCTGGCCGCGCCGGGCGGAAGCCGAACTGAAGCGGGTGGAGAGCATGGAGCCGCGCAGTCTGGGGCTGGAAACGCAGCAGGGGCTGACCGCGCTGGAGCTGCAGGAGTGGCGGCAGGCCGACCTGCTGGCGGATGACGTGATCGAGCGCCAGCCGGAAAGCCGCAGCACGCAGCGGCTCGATCGCCTGCGCGATGTGCATCGCTACGCCGAGCTGCGCGTGCAGGGTGAACACGGCATCAACTCCGACAGCCCGGTCAGCGGCGCTAACGATCTTTCCCTCGATGCGCTGCTCTACAGTCCGCCCATCGAAGAGAACTGGCGGGTCTTCACCGGCCTGTCGTTTGCCGACAGCGAGTTCAGTGAAGGCCGGGGTATTAACCGCAGCGTGCGCGGCGGCGTGGAGTACCGCGCGCGCGACAACTGGGCGGAAGCGGAGCTGAACGGCCAGCGCTACGGCAGCGGGCAGAAAATCGGTGCGCGGCTGTCGGGCTGGCACGATTTTAGCGATAGCTGGCGCATCGGCGGCAGCGCGGAGCGGCTGATGCGTGAAGCGCCGCTACAGGCACTGCGCAACGGCATCACCGTCAACGGCGGTAATCTCTGGGCACGCTGGCGGCAGAGCGAACGCCGCGAATGGCAGGTCTCCGTCGCGCCGTCCTGGTTCTCGGACGGTAACAACCGCGTTGAGTGGTCGGTTGACGGCTCGGAACGGCTGACCTCGGGCGCGCGCTATACCCTCGACTTCACGCCGAATATCAGCGGCAGCCACAACAGTAAAACGGATACGCCTTACTACAGCCCGTCGCGGGATCTGGCGGTGGTGCCTGCGCTGAGCCTCGATCACCTGATGTATCGCCACTATCAGACCGAATGGAGCCAGCAGGTTGAGGTGGGTGCCGGTGCCTACTGGCAGCAGGGGCAGGGCAGCGGCGCGGTGACCACGGTCAGCTACGGCCAGCGGGTTCGCTGGAACGACGTGCTGGATACCGGCGTCAAGCTGACGTGGGATAAACGCCCGTATGACGGCGTTCGCGAGCAAAACCTTTCTGTTTCATTTGATATGAACTACCGATTCTGAGGATCAGACGATGCGTTTGTTCATGCTTCTTCTATTATTGCCTGTCGCGCTGCTGCTAAACGGATGCAGCCAGGCCGAGCGCCCGCGCTTTCTCTCTCCCGCTGACCGCCAGCTGTCAGCGGCGGAAAAGCCGTGGCCGAAAAATCACTTTATTGTCCTCGCCTATCACGACGTGGAGGATGAGTCCGCCGATCAGCGCTACCTGTCGGTGCGCAGCAGCGCGCTGAACGATCAGTTCGCCTGGCTACGGGAAAACGGCTATCACCCGGTGTCGGTGGATGAGATCCTCACCGCCAAAGCCGGGGGGAAACCACTGCCGGAAAAAGCGGTACTGCTCAGCTTCGACGACGGCTACAGCAGTTTTTATCGCCGCGTCTGGCCGCTGTTACAGGCGTACCGCTGGCACGCGGTGCTGGCCCCGGTGGGCAGCTGGATCGATACCCCCACCGGGCAGCCGGTAAACTTTGGCGGGCTGATGACGCCGCGCGATCGCTTCACCACCTGGCAACAGATCGCCGAGATGTCCCGCTCCGGGCTGGTTGAAATCGGTGCGCACACCTGGGCCCAGCACGAGGGCGAGGTATCCAACCCGCAGGGCAACAGCGAGCCGTATGCGGTGAACCGCCGCTACGATACCAAACAGCAGCGTTATGAAACCGGGGCCGAGTACCGCCAGCGGGTGAATGCAGACGTGGAGAAAATCACTCAGCGTATTACCGAGGCCACCGGCAAAGCGCCGCGCGTCTGGGTCTGGCCTTACGGTGCCGCCGGCGGTGAAGCGCTGAGCATCGTGCGTCAGCACGGCTACCAGATGGCGATGACGCTGGATGACGGGCTGGCTTCCGTTGATGCGCTGGACAACGTGCCGCGCCTGCTGATTGCCAATAACCCCAGCCTGGAAAGCTTTGCCCGGCGGGTGGTTGAGGTGCAGGAAACCAGCGACATGCGGGTGATGCATGTCGATCTCGACTACGTCTACGATGCCGACCCTGAGCAGCAGGCGCGTAATTTAGACAAGCTGATCCAGCGTGTGGCCGACTCCGGGGCGAACACCGTCTTCTTACAGGCCTTCGCCGATCCGGACGGCGACGGGCTGGTGCATGAGCTCTATTTCCCCAACCGCTGGCTGCCGGTACGCGAGGATCTGTTTAACCGCGTGGCGTGGCAGATCGCCACCCGCACCAGTGCTGAGGTGTATGCCTGGATGCCGGTGCTGGCCTTCGATCTGGATAAATCGCTGCCGCGCGTGGAGAAAATCGATCTGAAAACCGGGCAGACCCGTGTGGACCCGCAGCAGTATCAGCGCCTGTCGCCTTACAGCGCAGTGGCCCGCGATCGCATTCGTGAGATCTACCAGGATCTGGCCAGTCACGCGGTGTTCAGCGGGATCGTCTACCACGATGACGCGGTGCTCGCCGATGATGAAGATGCCAGCCTGGATGCTATGCGCGCCTATCAGGCCGCCGGATTCCCGGCGTCGATCGCCGAGATTCGTCGCGATCCTGCCACCTTCCAGCGCTGGACGCGCTTCAAGAGCCGCACGCTGATCGACTTCACCCGCCAGCTGACCGCTGACGTGCGGGCTATTCGCGGGCCACAGGTGAAAACCGCGCGCAATATCTTTGCCCTGCCGATCCTGGAACCGCAGAGCGAAGCGTGGTTTGCGCAGAATCTTGACGACTTCCTGCAGGCCTATGACTGGGTTGCGCCGATGGCGATGCCGCTGATGGAAAAAGTGCCGATGCCGGAAAGCAACGCCTGGCTGGACAAGCTGGTGACCGAAGTGGGTCGCCGCCCCGGCGCGCTGAAGAAGACCGTCTTTGAGCTACAGGCCCGCGACTGGCGTCAGCCGGAACAGCACGGCGCTATCCCGGCGGCACAGCTGGCGAGCTGGATGAAACAGCTGCAAACCAGCGGTGCGCAGAGCTTTGGCTACTACCCGGATGATTTTCTTAACGACAGCCCTGCGCTGAACGACATCCGTCCCGTGTTTTCATCAACCTGGTATCCGCTGCCATGATCGATCGTATTCTTGCCTTTCTGATGCTCTGCCTGGTGCTGAGCATACCGTTCGGTATTACGGTGATTTATACCGGTGAAGTGATGCTGAACTTCGTTTTCTTCTGGCCGCTGTTTATGTCCGGTATCTGGATGACCGGCGGACTCTATTTCTGGTTTTATCGTGAACGCCACTGGAAATGGGGCAAAGACGTCGCGGCCCCCGAGCTGGAAGGGAATCCGCTGATTTCGATTATTGTTCCCTGCTACAACGAAGAGGCTAACGCTGAGGAGACGCTGCGGGCGGCACTGGGCCAGCGCTACAGCAATATCGAAGTGATCGCCGTTAACGACGGTTCTAAAGACAACACCGCCGCCGTGCTGGATGCGATGGCTGTCAGCCACCCCAAACTGCGGGTGATCCACCTGGCGGCTAATCAGGGGAAAGCGATTGCGCTACAGACCGGAGCCGCCGCCGCGCGCAGCGACTTTCTGGTGTGCATTGATGGCGACGCGCTGCTGGACAGGGACGCCGCTGCCTGGCTGGTGGCACCGCTGCTGAATAATCCGCGCGTGGGGGCGGTGACCGGTAATCCACGTATCCGCACCCGCTCGACGCTGATTGGTCGAATTCAGGTGGGTGAGTTCTCCTCGATTATCGGCCTGATCAAGCGCACACAGCGGGTTTACGGTCAGGTGTTTACCGTTTCCGGCGTGGTCGCCGCGTTCCGCCGCCGCGCGCTGGCGGAAATCGGCTACTGGAGCCCGGACATGATCACCGAAGATATTGATATCAGCTGGAAGCTACAGCTGCGTCACTGGTCGGTGTTTTTTGAACCGCGTGCGCTGTGCTGGATACTGATGCCGGAAACGCTGAAAGGCCTGTGGCGCCAGCGGCTGCGCTGGGCGCAGGGCGGAGCAGAGGTGTTCCTGAAAAATCTGCGTCATATCTGGTCCTGGGAGTATCGCCGGATGTGGACGCTGTTCTTTGAATTCAGCCTGTCAACCATCTGGGCCTTCACCTATGCGGTAAGCGTCATTCTGTTCCTGCTGGGGCTGGTGATGCCGATCCCCGACAGTATCCGGGTTTACGATCTGTTCCCGCCGCAGTTTACCGGCATGGTGCTGGCGGTGACCTGTCTGCTGCAGTTTAGCGTCAGCCTGCTGATTGAACGCCGCTACGAGCCGCGTCTGGCCGGTTCTCTGTTCTGGGTCATCTGGTATCCGCTGGTCTACTGGATGCTGAGTCTGTTCACCACGCTGGTGGCGTTCCCTAAAGTGATGCTGCGCTCCAGAAAGCAGCGCGCCCGTTGGGAAAGCCCCGATCGCGGCATCGAAAAAGGATAATAACTATGGCGAATCCGTTGATTTTCACCCCGCGCGGCTGGGTGCCGCGCGCTATCGATTTTGTGCTGACGCTGTTTGGCTGGGGCGGCTTTATCTGGCTGTTTACCACCGGGCTGCTCAAAGTCCTGCAAACCATGCCCTTCAGCGGCCCGCGTCCGCTGGTTTCCGGGCTGAGTACGCTGACGCTGTATATCGGCATCGGGCTGTTTAATGCGCTGCTGCTGATCGGCTGGGCCAAGTATAACCAGCTGCGTTTTCGCATCGAGCGCCGTCGGCGCAGGCCAGGACTGGAGCCAGTTGAGGTGGCACGCAGTTTTGACATCAGCCAGCAGGATGTCAGCCTGCTGAGCGGCAGCGATATGCTGCGGGTGTATCACGACAGCGACGGGCGTATCACGCAGGTCGAAGCTCTGCGGGAGCCGGCCTGAGGGCCGCTTTCAGGGAGGACATAAAAATGAATATTGATCGGGATGACAGCCCGCCTGCCGCTGCACCGTCGCGCACGCTGCCGACGCTGCGGAAATCATTCCACCGCATCCATCTGATTATTGCGGCGGTTGCCCTGCTGGCGGGGCTGATTTCATTGCTGGCAATGGCGCTGGAAAAACCACATCAGGGCGGGCAGCTGCCTTTCTATCTATGGCCACTGCTGCTGCTGCTGAGCGTGGCGCTGTTGGTCAGCGGACTGATTGCCAGCTTCCTCACCCGGCGGCTAAATGCGGAGCTGGAGCGCTGGCATCATCACCTGACGCGCGAAAATGACACGCTTGCCCATCAGGCGCTGCACGACACGCTAACCGGTTTACCCAACCGCGCGGCGTTTACCTATCAGTTGGAGAAACGCTGGTTGGATCTTCGGGAGCGTCAGCGCATCGCCGTACTGTTTATCGACGGCAACCGCTTCAAAGAGGTCAACGATCGGTTCGGCCATGCGGCGGGCGACAGGGTGCTGAGGGTTGTCGCTCAGCGGCTGCGGGCCCGGCTGCGTAAAGACGATCTGGTGGCGAGGCTCGGCGGCGACGAGTTTGCCATTCTGCTGACGTCGATCGATCGCGAAGAGCAGGCGGCGCAGGTGGCACGGGATATCACCGCCGAGATGCGGCAGCCTGTAAAACTGGGTGACGGTACGCTATTACCTCAGACGCTGAGTATTGGCGTTGCCTTAGGCAAGCACCATCAGAGTACTGAGGTGCTGCTTGCCCAGGCGGACAGCGCGATGTATCAGATTAAACAGCGGGGCGGTGGCTGGTTCTTGTCCCCGTCGTTCTGGGAACTGACCCCCGGGGTGCCACCGGAGAGAGAGGCGGCACCGTGCTGACCCGGGCGGGTCAGTTGCAGACGGTGCTGACTTTACTGCTGCTGCGCGAGAAGCCGCTCATCGCAAAGTCGCTACAGTCGAAATTCCAGCTGCCGCGCTGGAGCGCCTGGCGACGCATGGTGTGGCGATAGGCGGTCGGCGTTTGCGAGAACTGACGGCGGAACACGCGGGAAAAAGTCTGCTGTGAGTCGTAGCCATACTGCATAGCGATATCAAACACCGGGCGCTGGGTTTTCCGCAGCTCTTCTGCTGCCAGCGTCAGGCGGCGCTCGCGAATATAGCCCCCTAGCGTCTGTTTGGTCACGGTGCGGAACATGCGCTGCAGGTGCCATTTCGAATAGCCCGATTTGGCCGCCACTTCATCAATCGACAGCGTTTTATCAAGATTGCTTTCGATCCAGTCGGTAAGGGTGCGGATGATGTCATCATGCATACATTTTTCTCCCTGGTTCTGCGTCAAATCTGGCCGTCATAACAACTGACGTATCAGAAACGGATGGGCACGATGGAACACGCATCTCGCCCTTTCAATGGAGGCTGAGTATAATTCCTCAAGTTAACTTGAGGTAAAGAGCTAAATGAAAAAAAGCGGCAACTCCCCCAACAAGCGCGAACTGACCCCCGGCGACGTGGCGCAGCGCTGCGGTGTCGCAGTTTCTGCGCTGCATTTCTATGAAAGCAAAGGATTAATCAGCAGCCATCGCAACGCGGGGAATCAGCGCCGCTATACGCGAGACGTGCTGCGCCGGGTGGCGATTATCAAGATTGCCCAGCGTATCGGCATTCCGCTGGCGACAATTGGCGACAACTTAATGCAGTTCCCGCCGGGTAAACGCATGTCGCCGAGAGAGTGGGCGGTGCTGTCGAAGCAGTGGCGCGACGAGCTGGATAGCCGTATCGAAATGCTCACCCACCTGCGTGACGATCTGGATGGCTGCATCGGCTGCGGTTGCCTCTCCATGGAAGACTGCCCGCTGCGTAACCCGAATGACCGACTGAGCGAACAGGGGACCGGGGCGATCCTGCTGGATGTGAAAAGCAGCTGAGCCAAACCTATACTTCAGATTTGGCGTTGACAGGAGCGAGCATGATCACCGTACATCATCTGAACAACTCCCGTTCGCAGCGCGTGCTGTGGCTGCTGGAAGAGCTGGACGTGCCTTATCAGATCAAGCGCTATCAGCGAGAGCCGAGCATGCTGGCCCCCGAAGCGCTGAAAAAAATCCATCCGCTGGGGAAATCACCGGTTATCACCGATGGCAACCGGGTGATTGCCGAGTCCGGCGCGATTCTGGAGTACCTTGAGTCGCGCTATGACGACGAAGAAAGGCTGACTTTAATAGAAGAAGAGGAGCAGCTGCAATCCCGCTATTGGCTGCACTATGCCGAAGGATCGCTGATGCCGCTGCTGGTGATGAAGCTGATTTTCAGCCGGATGGGTCAGGCACCGGTGCCCTGGCTGCTCAGGCCGGTTGGCAGCGCGTTTGGCAAAGGGGTGCAGAAAGCGTATCTGGACAAGCAGCTGGCCACCCATCGGAAGTTCATCGAGCAGCACCTGGCGCAGCATGCGTGGTTTGCCGGCAGCCGCTTCAGCATTGCCGACGTGCAGATGAGCTTTCCACTGCTGGCGCTGACCGCGCGAGGTGGTCGTGCAGACAGCCCGGGGATTCAAAACTGGCTGGATAAAATTCAGCATCGCGGTGCCTGGCAGCGTGCGTTGCAAAAGGGCGGTGAAATCACTCTCTCCTGACGGATTTTTCGCGCTTTCTCAGCTGTTCATAAGAAAGCGCTATTTTTGCCGTACCGCGTATCTCTATAAAGTTTCTTTTAAGCCGGGATTCACGTTGAATCACCGAGTTGCCGATTATGGAATAAATAAAGATAACCGTGAACAGGTGTTGAAAACAGACCGTTAAACGCTGGATAATCGTTTGCCTTTTAATTAAGCATCTAAATTACGCGGTTATAAACACGAAAAAAGGAAACCTTATTCTTTTTCTCGTGAATATTGCATCGAAGACGCAAACGTTTACGTCCATTTGCTTCAACGGTGCCGCGCAGCAATAGTTCATAAGAAATTTCAGGGGATTACTATGTCGACTCCTTCTAAACCGGCCGGTGGTACGTTAGACACCTGGTTCAAAATATCCGCGCGCGGTAGCAGCGTGCGTACCGAAGTTCTGGCCGGTCTGACCACGTTTCTGGCCATGGTGTATTCGGTCATTGTGGTGCCGGGCATGCTGGGCAAAGCCGGTTTCTCACCGACGGCGGTATTTGTTGCCACCTGTCTGGTTGCCGGATTTGGCTCATTGTTGATGGGACTGTGGGCGAATTTGCCGATGGCTATCGGCTGCGCCATCTCCCTGACCGCATTCACCGCCTTTAGTCTGGTGCTGGGTCAGCAGATTAGCGTGCCGGTTGCGCTGGGTGCGGTGTTCCTGATGGGTATCCTGTTTACCGTGATCTCCGCAACCGGGATTCGCGCCTGGATACTGCGCAATTTACCGATGGGCGTCGCACACGGTACTGGCGTAGGTATCGGTCTGTTCCTGCTGCTGATTGCCGCCGACGGCGTTGGCCTGGTCGTGAAAAACCCGGCTCCGGGCCTGCCGGTAGCGCTGGGTCACTTCGTCTCCTTCCCGGTAATTATGTCGCTGCTGGGGCTGGCGGTGATTTTTGGTCTGGAAAAACGCCGCGTCCCCGGTGGCATCCTGTTGACCATTATCGGAATTTCAGTGATTGGGCTGATCTTTGATCCTTCGGTGAAATACCAGGGTCTGTTTGCCATGCCGAGCCTGAGCGATGCGCAGGGCAACTCGTTGGTGTTCAGCCTGGATATTCTTGGTGCGTTGCAGCCTGCGGTACTGCCAAGCGTGCTGGCGCTGGTGATGACGGCGGTATTTGATGCCACCGGCACCATTCGCGCCGTTGCCGGTCAGGCGAACCTGCTGGATAAAAACAATCAGATTATCGACGGCGGTAAAGCGCTGACCAGCGACTCGGTGAGCAGCATCTTCTCCGGTCTGGTAGGTGCAGCGCCTGCGGCGGTGTATATCGAGTCTGCGGCCGGTACGGCGGCGGGCGGTAAAACCGGCCTGACGGCGGTGGTGGTTGGCGTGCTGTTCCTGCTGATCCTGTTCCTGTCGCCGCTGGCGTATCTGGTTCCGGGCTATGCGACGGCACCGGCGCTGATGTACGTTGGCCTGCTGATGCTGAGCAACGTGTCGAAAATCGACTTCGATGATTTCGTTGATGCGATGTCCGGCCTGCTGGCCGCGGTATTTATCGTGCTGACCTGCAACATTGTGACCGGCATTATGATCGGTTTCGGTTCGCTGGTGATTGGCCGCATCGTAGCCGGTGAATGGCGCAAGCTGAATATCGGCACCGTGGTTATCGCGGTAATACTGGTTGCCTTCTACGCGGGCGGCTGGGCGATTTAATCCTGTTCCGGGGCCGAAATCTTCGGCCCCACCTTCAGATGTCACTGAATTTTCCCCTCGACGCACATCCTGTTTTTCATCAGTTTATTTATTTGCTTTACTATAACCAGTGTCTTACGGCGCTGCCGGATAGGGCATGGCTCTTGCCTTGCCGGCGTTCACCTGCACACAACTGGAAGATAAATAAAGGAAAACATGGAAATCTTCTTTACCATCCTGATCCTGATGCTGGTCGTTTCGCTGTCGGGCGTCGCCGCGCGAATGATCCCATTCCAAATTCCCCTGCCGCTGGTTCAAATCGCCGTGGGCGCACTGCTCGCCTGGCCGACGTTTGGTCTGCATGTCGATTTCGATCCGGAGCTGTTCTTAGTGCTGTTTATCCCGCCGCTGCTGTTTGCCGACGGTTGGAAGACCCCTACCAGTGAGTTTTTGCACCACGGGCGCGAGATTATCGGCCTGGCGCTGGTGCTGGTACTGATTACCGTGGTGGGGATTGGCTACCTGATTTACTGGCTGGTTCCGGGCATCCCGCTGATCCCGGCATTTGCCCTGGCGGCGGTGCTGTCACCGACCGATGCCGTGGCGCTGTCCGGCATCGTTGGGGAAGGGCGCATCCCGAAAAAGATTATGGCGATCCTGCAGGGCGAAGCGTTGATGAACGACGCATCGGGCCTGGTATCGCTGAAGTTTGCCGTCGCGGTGGCGATGGGCACTATGGTGTTTACCGTTTCCGGCGCCTCGCTGGAATTCCTCAAGGTGGCGATTGGCGGCCTGCTGGCGGGTATCGCTATCTGCTGGCTGTACGGTAAATCCCTGCGCCTGTTCAGCCGCTGGAGCGGTGACGACCCGGCAACACAGACCGTGCTGCTGCTGCTGCTGCCGTTTGCCTCCTACCTGATTGCGGAACACATTGGCGTTTCCGGCATTCTGGCATCGGTCGCTGCCGGGATGACCATCTCCCGCTCCGGCATTATCCGTCAGGCACCGCTGGCCATGCGCCTGCGCGCCAACGGCGCCTGGCAGATGCTGGAATTCGTTTTTAACGGCATGGTGTTCCTGATGCTGGGCCTGCAGCTGCCGGGCATTCTGGAGATTTCCGTGCGGCAGGCCGATGCCGATCCGAACGTCGAACTGTGGGTGCTGTTTGCCTCCGTTGTCACCATTTATGCCGCGCTGATGCTGGTGCGTTTTGGCTGGCTGTGGGGTATGCGCTACATCAGTCGCCATATGCTGAAAAAGCACCCGATGGAGTTTTCCAGCTATACCACGCGTGAGCTGCTGATCGCCTCCTTTGCCGGCGTGCGCGGTGCGATTACCCTCGCCGGTGTGCTGTCGATTCCTCTGTTGTTAAGCAACGGCAACGACTTCCCGGCACGCTATGAGCTGGTGTTTCTCGCGACCGGCGTGATCCTCTTCTCCCTGCTGGTGGGCGTGGTGATCTTACCGCTGCTGCTGCGTGGGATTGAAGGGACCGATAAAACGGGCCACCGCCGTGAAGTGCAGATGGCACGAGCGGTAATGGCCGGAACGGCGATTGAAAGCCTGTACAAAATGCAAGAGCGCCTGCTGGCCGATAGCGAAGAGACTTCTGACCCTGAGCTGCTGAAAGAGGTCAGTTCGCGGGTGATTGGTAATCTGCGCCGCCGGGTGGATGGCAAAGAGGATCTGGAGCGCGCGCTGTATGCGGAGAATCTGGAACGTCGCTTCCGCCTGACCGGCCTGCGTGCCGAGCGCGGCGAGCTGTATCACCTGCGTGCTACGCAACAGATCAGCGACGAAACGATGCAAAAGCTGCTGCACGACCTTGACCTGCTGGAAACGCTGCTGAGCGAAAAAGAAGAGTAATATTGCACAGGGCGGCCGTTGAAATGGCCGCCCTTTTTTATGATGTTAAACCGCCAGTCCGGGTGTGCTGCCCGGCCAGAACTCGCGGCAGCAGGCAATCCACGCCTGGGCGCTGCGTGAAAGATAGCTTCCCTCCCGCCAGATCAGCCCCAGCTTCCACACCAGGTCCGACTCCAGCGGCAGCCACAGCAGCTGGCTTTTATCCAGCCGCTGGCAGATCGGCTCGGGCAGGATAGCTACGCCCATTCCGGCCTGTACCATCGCCGCCAGAAAGTCCCACTGCCCGCTGCGGACGGCGATCTGCGGCGTGAAGCCGCTGGCCTGAAAAGCGCGCATCAGTTGGCGGTTAAGGGAGAACTCTTCGTTGTAGATCAGAATCGGCTGCCCGGCCAGTTCGCTGAGTTTGAGGTGCGTGCGCCGCAGCCAGGCTTCGGTACGCGGCACCAGCACGCACAGCGGATGGCTCATCAGCGGCAGTGCGTTAAGCGGCAGATCGTCGGCTACCGGCAGGGCGGTCATGGCGATATCCAGGCTGCCTGACAGCACCGCCTGCTGAACGGTCAGGCCGCCGAATTCGGAAATTTTCAGCTCCACGCCGGGATAGCGCTGGCGGAAAGCGGAGATCGACCCGGCGATCTGCATGCCGACCATCGGCGGAATACCCAGCCGCAGCTCGCCGGTTTTCAGCTCGTTAAGATCGCTGATTTCCGCTTCCAGCTGCTTGAACTCCTGCAAAATGGTCAACCCGCGCTGATAGACCGCCTGGCCGGTATCGGTCAGGTGCAGCTTGCGGCCCTCGCGCATTAACAGGGTGCAGCCGAGTTCATCCTCCAGCTGGCGCAGCATTTTGCTGATGGTCGGCTGGGTGACATACAGCTGTTCGGCGGCCCGGGTAAAGCTTTGCTGGCGGACAACTTCAACAAAATAGCGCAGGGCGCGAACGTCCATAATCATTCCTGTTTGGCATAGTTGGAATAATATTAAGTCATTTTTTTCACGCTTTGTTACCCCTTTATAATAATCACAGCAAAATTGCTGCCAAAGGGGTAATAAAGCGATGGCCACCATGACAGACCCGGTGAAAACGGGCTGGCTGCTACGGGTTCAGGTTCCGCTACAGGTGATGCTGTATGTCGGTTTGTTTGTTTTTTCACAACATCTGGTGAGCTGGCTGCACCTCCCGCTGCCGGCCAATATCGTCGGCATGCTGCTGCTGTTGGCGATGATCATGCTGCGCATCCTGCCGATTGGCTGGGTGAAGGCCGGGTCTAACTGGCTGCTGGCCGAAATGCTGCTGTTCTTCATTCCGGCGGTCGTAGCGGTAGTTAACTACTCCGAACTGCTGCGCGTTGAGGGCTGGCGTATCCTGCTGGTGATTACCCTCAGCACGCTGCTGGTGCTGGCGGCAACCAGCATCGTCGTCGATCGGGTCAGCCGTTTTGAGCTGTGGCTGGCCGCGCGTAAACAGCAGAGGCAGCACCATGAATGATTTTGTCCTGAGCGTGCTGTGCCTGGCCGCAACTCTGCTGATTTACTTTGCTAATAAACGGCTGTATCGCCGCTGGCATCGTCTGCTGCTGATGCCGCTGGTCATGACTCCAATGGTGCTGGTGGCGCTACTGGTGGTCACCCATATCAGCTGGCAGGACTATATTGGCGAAAGCCGCTGGCTGCTGTGGCTGCTCGGCCCGGCGACGCTGGCTTTCGCGGTGCCGGTCTATGAAAACACGGCGATTATCCGCCGCCACTGGCTGTCGCTGACTGCCGGGGTGATCACCGCCACGCTGGTGGCAATCTGCAGCTCGGTGTGGTTGGCGCGCCTGCTGACGCTGCCGGAAGAGATCCAGCGCAGCCTGGCGGTGCGCTCGATCACCACGCCTTTTGCGCTGGCGGCGGCTGAACAGCTGGGCGGTAAGCCCGATCTGGTGGCGCTGTTTGTGGTGATCACCGGGGTCTTCGGCATGGCTGTCGGTGATCTGCTGTTCCTGCGCCTGGCGATCAAACAGGGCATGGCGAAAGGCGCAGGCTTCGGCGCTGCCTCTCACGGTGCCGGTACCGCGCGGGCCTACGAACTCGGCCCGCAGGAGGGCGTGGTGTCCAGCCTGGTAATGATGCTTTCCGGAGTGCTGACGGTGGTTATCGCGCCGATAGTCGGCCATATTATGTGGGTCAGCGCCTGACGGAAATATCTGGTTACTCACTCTTTTGTAAGATTAATCAAATTTATTACCATTTAGTTCTTTCTCATATAATTCTTAAAACAGTTGGTTTACGCTGCACCACCGCCGTTTTCAGGCGTGAGTAAAATTAATTGGGAGAGAACAATGAAAAAAGTGGCAATGACAACCGGCGCTCTGGCGCTGCTGGCGCTGGCAGGAACGGCTCAGGCGATTGATGGCGGCGTGAGCGTCGGCAAAGATTACACCGACGTACACGTCGGCCTGGGCACCAGTACTCCGGGTTTTGCCTTATCCGGTGACTGGCTGCGCAGCGATCATGATGGCAACGTCAGCAGCCTGGGTCTCGGCTATAACGTGGCGATCGGTGATGTGATGCTGTCCCCAACCATCAAAGCCATGTCGACCAACCCGAAAGACACCAAAGATGGCTACGCCATCGCCGTTGGTGGCGGTGTGAAGGTGCCGGTTACCAAAATGTTCAATGTTTACGGCCAGTACTTCTACTCGCCTGACTCCTTCTCCAGCCATATCGATAATTACCAGGAAGCCTCTGCCGGTGTTAGCTTCCAGCCGATTTCGCTGATTGATGTGAATGTAGGTTACAAGTACATGACCATGAACGGCAAAGACGGTCGTAAAGACAACGTTGTGGCCGACGGTCCTTACGTCGGTGCCGCGCTGCACTTCTAATCGGGCTGGCTTACACTTCGAACCGCGCAAACCTGCGCGGCTGAAGCTGAACGGGGTGAGAATGGGCATTGAGCCTGTTTTCGTCCCGTTAGTCCGCTGTGTTATTCATCCGTAGGGCAGTTGTCTTATACCTGCTGGTTGATAATTTGCTTACTGCTTACTGCTTACTGCTTACTGCTTACTGCTTACTGCTTACTGCTTACCGTTCACTGTTAGCCAACCTCTATCCTCGTTTATTCTGCCTTTCTGCTGAATTTAAAATACCCGACCGGCGTTTTGGACTGAAATAGTGAATGATGATTTTTGGATCTCGCTCGGGACTTTTATTATTGCAAACATGCCATTTCAGAAAAAAAAGGAATGGCTGCCGCAGGCGCAGAGAATAAATAAAAATTCTCCTTTCCCGCCTCTGAAAAATAAATCATCTTGCGGCGATGAAAGGAACTCAAACGCCAACGCCGCATGATGCGATTTTTAAAAAGATATTAGGCCACGTGGATACCGCACGTGACTTTTTACAGATCTATCTACCGGCGGACCTGTTAAATGCGTGCCGTCTTGATACCCTCGCACTGGAATCAGGGAGCTTTATTGAAGAGGATCTCCGCGCCCACTATTCCGACGTACTCTATTCGGTCAAAACCCTCAACGGTGAGGGCTATATTTACACGCTGATTGAACATCAAAGCACGCCCGACAGGCTAATGGCCTTTCGATTAATGCGTTACGCCATTGCCGTCATGCAGCGCCATCTTGATGCCGGAAATGAGACTCTGCCGCTGGTGGTGCCGATACTTTTTTATCACGGTCGGGTCACGCCTTATCCCTATTCGATGAGCTGGCTGCAGGCGTTTAGCGATCCGCAGCGGGCAGCTCAGCTCTACGGTGGTGACTTCCCACTGGTTGATGTGACGGTTATTGCGGATGATGAAATCATGCAACATCGCCGAATGGCGATACTGGAACTGCTGCAGAAGCATATTCGCCAGCGCGATCTTTCGGAGTTGCTGGAGCCGCTGGTCACGCTAATGTTCGCTGGCTACACTGGCGAGGAGCAGTTGAAACCGCTGTTCAATTATATGTTACAGGTTGGCAGGACGCCCTCACCGCATGCCTTTGCTCAGGAGTTGTCTCGCCGAACGTCTGGATACAAGGAGGGAATGATGAGGCTGGCAGAATGGTTTGAGCAGAACGGCAATCAGTTTTTTTTTGAACAGGGAGAGGAAAAAGGGATTGAAAAAGGCATGGAAAGGGGGCTGAGAAAAGGCCGCCTTGAGGGGGCGATGGATGTCACAAGATCCCTGGCGAGAAAAATGCTGGCGAAGGGATTCGAGCGGCAGACGGTAGCAGACATTACCGGCCTGTCGGAAGATGAACTTGCCAAATTGGATCATTAATCATCCATCCAGGCCGTGGCTTATCCGTGATGGGGCAGGCATCCGGCCCGCCCCTGTAGCGATCGGTTAATGCCCTTTGCCGCCTTCAATGCCGATACCGGTTTGTGAACGGACGAACTGAGCCTGGAAGCGCAGACGTTCCTGCGCACCTTCTGCTGAGTTATCGGTGACGGAGAACAGCCAGGTGCCGATAAAGGCTGCCAGCATAGAGAACAGCGCCGGATATTCATAAGGATAAACCGGCTTCTCGTGCCCCAGCACCTGTACCCAAACGGTCGGGCCGAGGATCATCAGGACGACGGCGGTAATCAGCCCCAGCCAGCCGCCGACCATTGCACCGCGCGTGGTCAGTTTTGACCAGTACATTGATAGCAGGATAATCGGGAAGTTACAGCTGGCAGCAATCGAGAAGGCCAGCCCGACCATAAACGCAATATTTTGCTTCTCAAACAGTATGCCCAGCGCAATCGCCACTACGCCGAGCACCAGCACGGTGATTTTGGATACTCTCAGCTCTTCACGCTCGGTCGCCTGGCCTTTGCGGAACACGCTGGCGTACAGATCGTGGGAAACCGCCGATGCGCCCGCGAGGGTTAGCCCGGCTACCACCGCCAGAATCGTGGCGAAGGCCACCGCTGAGATAGAGCCGAGGAACATACTGCCACCAACCGCGTCAGCCAGATGAACCGCGGCCATATTATTGCCGCCAATCAGTGCACCGGCGGCATCTTTGAAGGCCGGGTTAGCACCGACCAGCAGGATCGCACCAAAACCAATGATGAAGGTCAGGAAGTAGAAGTAGCCCATAAAGCCGGTGGCATAAAAGACGCTTTTACGCGCCTCGCGGGCATCGCTGACGGTAAAGAAGCGCATCAGAATATGCGGCAGCCCTGCGGTACCAAACATCAGGCCAAGGCCGAGTGATAGCGCGGATATCGGGTCTTTCACCAGTCCGCCGGGGCGCATAATCTCAATGCCTTTCGGGTGGACCTTCATCGCTTCGGTAAACAGGTTATTGAAGCTGAACCCGACGGTTTTCATCACCATGATGGCCATAAAGCTGGCACCGAACAGCAGCAGCACGGCTTTGATGATCTGCACCCAAGTGGTGGCCAGCATGCCGCCGAACAGCACATACATCACCATCAGAATGCCGACCAGCACGACCGCAACGTGGTAGTCCAGCCCAAACAGCAGCTGGATCAGCTTACCGGCCCCGACCATCTGCGCAATCAGGTACAGCGCCACTACCACCAGTGAACCGCAGGCGGAGAGGGTGCGAATAGGCTTTTGCTTCAGGCGGTAGGAGGCCACATCGGCAAAGGTGTAGCGGCCCAGATTGCGCAGGCGCTCGGCGATCAGGAACAGAATAATCGGCCAGCCGACCAGGAAGCCGAGTGAATAAATCAGGCCATCGTAGCCGGAGGTATAAACCAGCGCGGAAATGCCAAGGAACGAGGCGGCAGACATAAAATCCCCGGCCATCGCCAGCCCGTTTTGAAAACCGGTAATATTGCCGCCGGCGGTGTAGTAATCACTGCGGGATCGGGTACGTTTGGAAGCCCAGTACGTAATGCCCAGAGTGGCAGCCACAAAAATCAGGAACATGACAATGGCTTCAACATTGGTTGGCTGGCGTTCAACCGCACCGGTAATCGCATCGGCAGCCTGTGTACCGAAAGGCAGCAGGGCTGGCAGAGCCAGCGTGAGACGGCGAAGTTTCATCCTTTCACCTCGTTCAGCAATTCACGGGTCAGGCGGTCGAACTCGCCGTTAGCGCGCCAGACGTAAACGCCGGTGAGCACAAAGGAGATAACAATCAGTCCGATGCCGATGGGGATACCGCGCGTGACATTAGTACCGTCATGCAGCGGCGTGCCCAGCCAGCCGGGCGCAAAGGCAATCAGCAGAATAAAACCGACGTAGAGGACCAGCATAATCAGGGACAGCAGGGTGGCAAAGCTCTGGCGTTTTCTGACCAGTTCTTTAAATCGGGCGCTTTTTTCTATGCGTTGATAAATGACATCGTTCATCACAGCGTCTCCAGAGGTAGAGTTATACCGGGATAGCAGAAGCATGGCTTCGACGGCCTGGTTTTCTTGTTATAACTTCATGGTGCTGAAAATTAAGACGAAAGACGACGGGCTGCTCTGCGGCAGTTACGCAATGGGGGCACTGAGGCCCCCATCAGATTTACGGCATTTTAATGGCTTGTTTCTCTTCCAGCAGTTTCTCCACTACGCCCGGATCGGCAAGCGTTGAGGTGTCTCCAAGATTGCTGGTATCCCCGGTGGCGATTTTGCGCAGAATACGTCGCATGATCTTGCCGGAGCGGGTTTTCGGCAGGGAATCGGTCCAGTGCAGTACATCCGGCGTGGCAATTGGGCCAATCTCTTTACGCACCCAGTTACGCACTTCGGTGTACAGTTCCGGCGAGGGTTCCTCACCGTGGTTCAGGGTGATATAGGCATAAATCGCCTGGCCCTTCAGGCTGTGAGGAATGCCAACCACGGCGGCTTCGGCAATTTTCGGGTGCGATACCAGCGCGGATTCGATCTCTGCGGTACCCAGGCGGTGGCCGGAAACGTTCAGCACATCGTCAACGCGGCCGGTGATCCAGTAGTCGCCATCGGCGTCACGGCGCGCGCCGTCACCGCTGAAATACATATTCTTAAACGTTGAGAAATAGGTCTGTTCAAAACGTTCATGATCGCCGAACAGCGTTCGCGCCTGGCCCGGCCATGAATCGGTTATCACCAGATTGCCTTCGGTTGCACCTTCCTGCGGGTGGCCTTCGTTGTCGACCAGCGCAGGCTGAACGCCAAAGAACGGTTTGGTGGCCGAACCCGGTTTCAGGGTGGTTGCTCCGGGCAGTGGGGTGATCATAAAGCCACCGGTTTCGGTCTGCCACCAGGTATCGGAGATCGGGCAGCGCCCGTTACCAATTTTCTTGTGGAACCACTCCCAGGCTTCCGGGTTAATCGGCTCGCCGACTGACCCCAGAATACGCAGGGAAGAGCGATCGGTACCCTCAATCGCCTTATCGCCTTCGGCCATCAGCGCACGGACCGCCGTCGGTGCCGTATAGAGAATCGTCACCTTATGCTTATCAACCACTTCCGCCATGCGGCTTGGTTTTGGCCAGTTTGGCACGCCCTCGAACATCAGCGTGGTTGCCCCGCAGGCCAGCGGCCCGTAGAGCAGATAGCTGTGGCCGGTGACCCAGCCGACATCGGCGGTACACCAGTAAATATCTTCCGGATGGTAATCAAACACGTACTTAAAGGTGGTGGCGGCATACACCAGATAGCCACCGGTGGTGTGCAGCACGCCTTTCGGCTTGCCGGTAGAACCGGAGGTGTAGAGGATAAACAGCGGATCTTCGGCGTTCATTTCAACCGGCTGGTGCTCGCTGCTGGCGTTGGCTACCAGTTCGTGCCACCACAGGTCGCGCTGGCTGTTCCAGCCGCCATCGCGACCTGTGCGGCGAAATACCACCACGTTTTTCACGCTGGTCACCGCAGGGTTATTCAGCGCGTCATCGACGTTCTTCTTCAGCGGGATGCTACGACCCGCACGAACACCTTCATCGGCGGTAATCACCAGTCTGGCGTTGCTGTCGATAATACGTCCGGCGACGGCTTCCGGCGAGAAACCGCCGAAAATGACCGAATGAATGGCACCAATGCGGGCACAGGCCAGCATGGCAACCGCTGCTTCCGGCACCATCGGCATATAAATCGCTACGACGTCGCCTTTATTGATGCCCAGCCCCTGCAGCACATTGGCGAAGCGGCACACGTCGCGATGGAGTTCACGATAGGTGAGGGTTTTACTTTCGCTGGCGTCATCGCCTTCCCAGATGATGGCCGGATGGTCACCGCGCGTTTGCAGGTGGCGATCCAGGCAGTTGGCAGCCAGATTCAGGGTGCCATCTTCAAACCAGCGAATCGAAATATTACCCGGGGCGAAAGAGGTATTTTTCACCGTACTGTAAGGCTTGATCCAGTCAAGTATTTTGCCTTGCTCACCCCAGAATGCATCGGGGTCCTGCACTGATTGCTGGTACATCGACTGGTACTGCTGAGCATTAATCAGGGTATTTTCCGCAATATTCGCGGGAACAGGGTACGTATGTATTTGGCTCATGGCTGGCCTCCTTGAAGATGTTAATAATATGTCAATCAATGGTTAAGTGAAGATGCCTGCAAGGCTTTGTTTTCTTTTTGAGCGGCAGATCACGCCATAACCCAGCGTAATGAAACCGGGGTGAGACATTGTCATAAAGAGAAGGAAGCGATAGGAAAAAGGCGAATTTACGGCGGTGTAGTGTACAAAAAAAGCGCAAGCAGACCGTTAGTTTGACACGACTAATAGCAGGGCTGTGCATAGTTATGTTGTTTTAATGATTTAATATTGTTAACCATAACAATAACTTAGTCTGGTGTGGTTAAAATCAGAGCTTTATCCTGCCGGAAATTAACAAAATAGATACATCTTTCTCAGGCTTGCATTAATGGCGCTTAAAATGGTACTGATTACGCGCCTGAATACAGGTATCAACCATCCATTACCTGTGAATTGACCGGTTTCGGTCTGCCTCCCTTGAGTGTCATTCACTCCGCAAGCTCCGCGCGGAAAGCAGGTTATGTTAAGGAAAAGACTCGTTATGAAAGCAATAAAACTCAGCCTTGCCTGGCAAATATTGATTGCGTTGGTACTGGGGATCGTCGTTGGGGCGGTTCTGCATAATCAACCAGGGGAACGTGAATGGTTAGTCACTAACATTCTCAGCCCTGCCGGTGACATCTTTATTCACCTGATCAAAATGATTGTTGTACCGATCGTTATCTCCACGCTGATTGTTGGCATCGCCGGCGTCGGGGATGCCAAGAAACTCGGACGTATTGGCGTTAAAACGATTGTTTATTTTGAAGTGATTACCACCATTGCCATTGTGACAGGTATTACTCTGGCGAATGTATTCCAACCCGGTTCCGGCATTGATATGTCGACGCTGGCAACGGTGGACATCTCTAAATATGAAGCCACAACGGCACAGGTTCAGGGCCAGCCTCACAGCCTGGTCACCACCATTCTGTCGCTGATTCCGCAGAATATTTTCGCTGCTATCGCCAAAGGTGACATGCTGCCGATTATCTTCTTCTCGGTGCTGTTTGGTCTGGGCCTCTCGTCGCTGCCGTCTGAACATCGTGACCCGCTGGTGAAAGTGTTCCGTTCCACCTCAGAAGCGATGTTTAAAGTGACTAGCATGATTATGCGTTATGCGCCGGTTGGGGTATTTGCGCTGATCTCGGTGACCGTGGCTAACTTTGGTTTTGCTTCGCTGTGGCCGCTGGCCAAGCTGGTGATTCTGGTGTACGCCGCTATCGCCTTCTTCGCCTTTGTGGTGCTGGGAGCCGTTGCGCGTATCTGTAAGCTGCGTATCACCGTGCTGTTCCGCATTCTGAAAGATGAGCTGATTCTGGCTTACTCCACCGCCAGTTCGGAAACCGTGCTGCCGCGTATTATGGAGAAGATGGAAGCCTACGGCGCGCCGAAGTCGATCACCAGCTTCGTGGTACCAACCGGCTATTCGTTTAACCTCGACGGTTCAACGCTGTACCAGAGTATTGCGGCGATCTTTATCGCGCAGCTGTACGGCATCAACCTGTCGCTGGGCGACGAAATCATTCTGGTGCTGACGTTGATGGTGACGTCGAAAGGGATCGCTGGCGTACCGGGCGTCTCTTTCGTGGTGCTGCTGGCGACGCTGGGCAGCGTGGGCATCCCGCTTGAAGGACTGGCATTTATTGCCGGCGTTGACCGTATCCTCGATATGGCACGTACCGCACTGAACGTAGTGGGTAATGCGCTGGCGGTGCTGGTTGTCGCCAAGTGGGAGCATCAGTTTGATACGAAGCAGGCCTCTGCCTACGAGGCGCAGCTGAAAGCCGTTCATTCCTGATAGTGTCCTTATCAGGCGGGCCGATCGCGGCCCGCCTGATTTCCTTCCTTGTTCGCCGCTGCCTCTCCGCCCGCCTTCTCTTTTTCCCGCTTTCTGCCCGAGTCTTTGTTAAGCTTAAATTCCTGCTCACCTCCGGGAATCCTATGTCATCTTCCGTTGATTTTTCGTTTGCTACCCGCCCGCTGGTGCCATACGCGCATGATTATCGCCATGGCGACAGTGAGCCGAGGCATCATCATAACTGCGCACAGCTGGTCCATACGCTGAGCGGCGTGGTGCGTATTGAAACGGATCTGGGCCACTGGATTGTGCCGCCGGGTCGCGGCGTCTGGCTGCCTGCGGGCGTACCTCATGCGCTGCAAATGACCGGTAACGTGGCGGCGCGAACGCTGTTTGTCGATCCGCTGGCGCGTGCCGATCTGCCAGCCAGTTGTCAGGTAGTGCAGGTATCCCCGTTGTTGCGCGAGCTGATTGTCAGCGCGCTGGCACTGCCGGAATCCTATGCCCCCGCCAGCCGGGCGGAGCGAATTTATGAGCTGATACTGGATGAGATCCGTGTCATGACCGAACTGCCGTTCAGCCTGCCGGAGCCGCAGAGCGAGGCGCTGATTTCGCTGTGTGATGCCCTGAGGGCCGAACCGGGAGAGAGCTGGACGCTGGAGAACAGCGCCCGGCGCATTAACGTCAGCAGCCGTACGCTTGCACGCCGTTTCTATCAGGAAACCGGGCTGCAGTTCAGCGATTGGGTAAGGCGCGCCAGGCTGATGGAAGCGCTGGCGCGTTTAGCACGGGGAGACTCGGTGCTGACGGTATCACTCGATTTGGGCTACGAAAGCCAGAGTGCGTTCAGCGCAATGTTCCGCCGCATTATGGGCGTGGCGCCCAGCGACTACTTCCCACCCGCCAGCTGACCCTGCGCCAGCGCGTTCAGCAGCGCCTGCAGCGAAGCACGGGAAACGTCACTGTCGATACCCACCCCCCAGGCACTGTGATTGCCGGCAAAGGTGCAGTGAAGATAGGCGACTGAGCGGCTGTCGCTGCGCTGACCCAGAGTGTGCTCATGATAATCCTGAATGGTAAAGGAGACGTCAAACGCCTGGCGCAGCGCGTCGACCGCCGCCGACAGCAGTCCGTTCCCCCGACCTGCCACAGCGTAGGGGTGGTTATCCTGCTGTACGCTGGCCTCAAACTGCAGCTGTCCATGGCTGTCGCTCTGGCTGCGATATTCCCCCAGCTGCAGCTCTGGTGCGGTCAGGCCATACGCCTGGCGGAACAGCTGCCAGATAGCGGCCTGGGTCATCTCTTTGCCTTCGCCGTCGGTGACCTGCTGTACCCGCTGGCTGAAATCCTGCTGAAGTGCTCGTGGCAGGACCAGGCCGTGATTTTGCTCGATCATCCAGGCCGCGCCACTTTTTCCTGACTGGCTGTTAACGCGGATCACCGCCTCATAGTTACAGCCGATGTCCGCCGGGTCCAGCGGCAGATAAGGCACTTCCCAGACGTTATCCTGCTGCTCTTTGCGGGCAGCAAAGCCTTTCTTAATTGCATCCTGGTGTGAACCGGAGAAGGCGGTAAACACCAGCTCCCCGGCGTAAGGATGGCGTGGGTGAACCGGCAGCTGGTTGCACTGCTCAACCAGATCGACCACCTGCTTCATCTGGCTGAAATCAAGCCCTGGGTTGATGCCCTGGGTATAAAAGTTCAGCGCCATGGTCACCAAATCGACGTTACCGGTGCGTTCCCCGTTGCCAAACAGGCAGCCTTCCACCCGGTCTGCTCCGGCCAGCAGGGCCAGTTCGGCGGCAGCGATGCCGGTGCCGCGATCGTTATGCGGGTGGACGCTGATGCAAACCTCAGGACGCCAGGAGAAATGGCGGCAGAAGTACTCAATCTGATCGGCATAGACATTAGGCGTGCTGACTTCCACCGTGGCGGGCAGGTTGACGATCATCGGTCTTTCCGCGCAGGGCTGCCAGACGGCGGCAACCGCCTCGCAGATTTCCAGCGCGAAGTCGAGCTCAGTAAAACAGAATGTTTCCGGCGAATATTCAAAGGTCCAGTTAGTCTGCGGCTGTTCCTCGCTGCGCTGACGGATCAGGCGGGTCGCATTCACCGCCAGTTCGATAATCTGCTCTTTGCTTTGGCGGAATACCAGTCGACGGAATACCGGCGCGGTGGCGTTATAAAGGTGTACCGTGGCATTTTTCGCCCCTTCAAGGGATAAAAAGGTGCGGTCGATCAGATCGCTACGAGCCTGGGTCAGCACCTGTATTGATACGTCATCCGGGATCATCCGCTGTTCGATCAGCTCGCGAACGAAATTGAAATCGGTCTGTGAAGCGGAAGGGAAAGCCACTTCAATTTCCTTAAAACCACACTGCAACAGCAGCTGCCAGAACAGCTTTTTACGCGTGCTGTCCATTGGCTCGGCCAGCGACTGGTTGCCATCGCGCAGATCGGTAGAGAGCCAGCGCGGTGCCTGGGTCAGCGTTTTACCTGGCCACTGACGATCGTTCAGTGCCACCGGGGGAAAAGCGCGATATTTGTCGTTGGGTTGTTGCAGCATAGTCATTCCTCCTTGTGATAGAGGCTCTATTCTGCGTGGGGATCGCCGGTATTGACCGACGCAAAGCTGACAACCTGATGCTGAAAAGTGACAGGTCGAAAAAAAAAGGAACAGATCACATCATCTGCCCCTTTTGACGCCCTGGTGTTAGCGTTTATATACGATGCCCTTTCCGAATATTATCTGCCTTTTTCTGCGGTAAACCGGCGGCTTAGTTAAATAATTTGCCAGGTTGATAACAATCTTATTCGGACACCTGTCATTATTTGTAGACTCTTTTAGATTATTTTTCATCTTAATTAACCGAAATTGTGATTGATGCTGCAATTTAAAATGGTATTTCGCGTATGCAAAAAGTGAATAAGGATGAATAAGGTGCACACCCGTATGAGTTTCAATCTCTCAGTCTTTATTTTTGGTTAAACATTGTAATTAACTATGAATAAAATAATTCTGGATAAACTTACCATGAAGATATTTAAATTTACGCCGACATTATTACTTAGATAACTAATCAGAGTTGATAAGTTTTCTACTAACGGGTGAAGGAAAAAATTATTTCAATGCTTTTAAAGCGCTGGAAACGTATTGCGCCGTTTGCGTAACGATTGCTTTAGGGATTTTTACTACAGTTATAGCATCGTGCAGGTTGCCACCTGTGCAGAGTGTATGCCCGAGTTAAGGAGATAAGATGAGTCAGTTTTTTATGAACGACAAGCAACATCTGGTCAACGAGGCGATAGAAGGCTCGCTGTTAAGTACGCCTTTTCATAATCTTAGCCGTCTCGCGCTGGGAGCAGATTTGCGTATTGTCGTGCGCAGTGACTGGGACCGATCGAAAGTTGCGCTGATTTCCGGCGGCGGTTCCGGCCACGAACCTGCCCACATCGGCTTTGTCGGCAAAGGAATGCTGAGTGCCGCGGTGTGCGGTGATGTTTTTGCTTCACCCAGTGTGGATGCCGTGCTGCACGCCATTATTAACGTAACCGGTGAGGCAGGCTGCCTGCTTATCGTCAAGAACTACACCGGCGATCGGCTGAACTTTGGTCTGGCGGCGGAGAAAGCCAAACAGCTGGGGTATCGGGTGGAAATGGTGATGGTGCAGGATGATATCGCGCTGCCGGACAACCCTCAGCCTCGTGGCATTGCGGGTACGGCGCTGGTGCATAAAATTGCCGGTTATGCCGCTGAACAGGGGAAGAGCCTGGCCGATGTCACCGCATTAGCGCAGAAAGCCATTGAGCAGACCGCCTCCATCGGCGTTGCCTTCAGCAGCTGCCATATTCCGGGAGAAGCACGTGATGACCGCGTTAAGCCCGGAACCTGCGAGTTAGGGATGGGGATTCACGGCGAGCCGGGTGCATCGACCTTGAAAACTCAGAACAGTGTGGAGATCGTCGCTCAAATGGTGCAGCGCCTTGCCGCTCACACAGGCGATCGACCGCTGGCGCTGTTAATCAATAATCTCGGCGGTTTTTCGATGCTGGAGATGGCGGTACTGACGCGGGAAGTGCTGCGCTCGCCGATTGGCAGGCAGGTTCGGCTGCTGCTGGGGCCGGCAACGCTGGTCAGCGCGCTGGATATGAAAGGATTCTCGCTGTCTGTTCTGCGGCTGGATGATGAGTTTGAGAAGGCGCTGCTGGCGAAAGTGGAAGCGGCGGGCTGGACAGAGGCTGTCTCACCGTCAACGCTGGTGGAAGCACCGGCGAAGACCCTCGATCGACAGCCGACCTTTACGCCTTCCTCTAACGATAAAGTGGCCGCACTGTTGACCACCCTTTGCCGGACGCTGATTGCTGAGGAAAGCGAGTTAAACAATCTGGATGCGAAAGTGGGCGATGGCGATACCGGTTCAACATTTGCCGCCGGCGCCAGAAGCCTCCTCAAGGCCTGCGAAGAGCAGTCGCTGCCGCTCGATCGGACCGGGCAGTTGCTAAACGTTATTGGCGAAAAGCTGGCGACGGTGATGGGAGGCTCATCGGGCGTGCTGATGTCGATTATGTTCACTGCCGCCGGTCAGCGCCTGGAAGAGGGCGAGCCGCTGCCGCAGGCGCTGCAATACGGTCTGGAGCGTATGCAGCATTACGGCGGTGCGCGGGTCGGGCAGCGTACGATGATTGATGCATTGGACCCTGCGTTTAACGCTTTGGCTGAGGGGAAAGATCTGGCTGCTGTTGCGCAAGCCGCACGTGAAGGGGCCGAGAGCACCAGTCTGATGCGCAGCGCCGGAGCAGGGCGCGCTTCCTATTTGAATGCAGAAAGCCTGGACGGCGTGAAAGATCCCGGTGCGTATGCGGTTGAAAAAGTGTTCGCCGCACTGGCCGAAAAATAGCCTGATTGTTGACGATGGCCGCCCCGGGCGGCGGCCATTACTCCAGACTCCAGACTCCAGACTCCAGACTCCAGACTCCAGACTCCAGACTCCAGCATTCCATCAGATAGCGCTGCTTTCCGTCTCTGGCAGCGTATCCAGCGTATGCTCAAAGCTGCGCAGACGTTTGTAGATCGACAGCAGTTCAACCAGCGTTGTCCACGAGTTAATCAGATACTGGAACGAACCGCGAACCTGGTCGAAGACGTTGGTGATCTGCGTTAACAGCCCGAGGGTAATGGCTCCGCTGACAATCGATGGGAACAGGACAAAAATACTGAATACCGCATCCAGCTGGATGTAGAAAATACGCACGATATTAAAGTAGAGATAATGGAAATAGAGGCGGAAGTAATTGACCCGCACGTTATGAAACAATGTCTTGACCGTAGGTGGCTGCGCACGCTGGGGGTCGTCTTCGCCATACACCAGCTCTTTACGATAGGCCGCTTCCACCCGCTGATTGCGGAAGGATAGCCCCGGCAGCTTGATACCCACGACTGCCAGCAGGCCGGTGCCGAGAATTGACCACGTGACGGCGGCAATCACTAACGCGTAGGGGACACTGCCGATAATCGGCACGGTTTTGACGTGCACCGACAGGGCGACCAGCACCGGCAGGAAAGCAATCAGCGTCATTATGGCGTTAATAAAGCTCACCCCCATATCTTCCAGCGTGGAGGCAAAGCGCATGGTATCTTCCTGCACGCGTTGCGCTGCACCCTCAATACCGCGCAGGCGCGGCCAGTGGGACATATAGTAGTGGTTCATCGCTGAACGCCAGCGGAAAACGTAGTGGCTGATAAAAAACAGATTCAGCACATCAATCACTACGGCAATCAGCGCGATGCTGAGGAAGCCGCCAATCTGGCCATAGAGCGTGTCGATTTTTACCGTATTCGGATGCGCCATCGCCCGCTGTACGAGGTCATAAAAAGGTTCATACCAGCGGTTGATCGCCACGCCAACCTGCACGGAAAACCAGGTGACAAAAATAATCAGCGCACTGCCGAGTACCGACCAGCGCTGCCAGGGATGCGGGCTGAACAGCGCCCAGAAACCGGCAAACAGCAGCGCTGCAAGCAAATAGTAGCTATAGAAACCGAGTTCGCTGGGGGCAATAAAGCACAGGGCGTTGTTCGGCAACGGGCCGAGGGCAACCGGAGAGAACTGCATCAGGTGCGCGAGGTGGCTACCGGCAAAACCGAACCAGAACAGAATAGCCATCAGGCTCCACAGCGCCGCGCTGCTGAAGAACAGCAGAGGCCGGGGGAAAAAGGATTTAAACATAGAAACTCCACTGCGAATTTGTAACGGTTATACCGTGATTGTTTGTGAGGAATCTCGCTAACAGTGTTTCCATTAATTTCCAGGCCGTTTCTCAGGGCGAAAAATTATCGTTTATGCTGAATTTTTACCTGGCTACTCTATTTTCCCTGCCTGAAGCCCACTATTTACTAACAAATGAAGTCAGATTAACGAAAAAACGCGATTTGCATTTTGAATGTTTATTCAACAAAGCAGATAATGAACGCCGACGGGGCGACAGGCGAACCTGCCTGAGCACGCAGCGGTTTTCGTCCCTCCCCAGGAGACTGTCCGTCACAGGCACGACAGGAGTTGTGTTCCCACAGGATGTGGGCAGGATCAGCGTGTGCGCCATCCGATGGCGTATTGATTGCATGCCGGCAGTATCTTTCCATTGAAGAGAAATAGCTGCCAGCAACCGGGTGAAAATAATAATGAATGAAAACTCAGATGTAATGTATCGGCTTCTGGTTCAGAGCGTGGTTGACTACGCCATTTATATGCTGAAACCAGATGGTACCGTCGCGAACTGGAATACAGGCGCCCAGCGGGCCAAAGGGTATCTGCCGGACGAGATCATCGGCAAAAATTTCAGCTGTTTTTACAGCCACCAGGATCAGGAAAAGGGTTTACCGCAGTACGGGTTGGGCATCGCTCGTGACACCGGTCGTTACGAAAGTAAAGGCTGGCGCTATCGCAAAGACGGCAGCGCATTTTGGGCACACGTGATCATTGATGCGATCCGTACCGACAGCGGTGAGCTGCTGGGCTTCGCTAAAATCACCCGTGACTGCACTGAACTGCGCGAGTATGAAGAGCAGATGCGCGAAGCCCGTGAACTGGCCGAGCGGCACAGTGAGAAAATGGCTGCGCTGTCGACCTTCCTCGACACCATCGTGACCAATATTCCGTCCAGCGTCATCGTGGAAGATGTCGTCACCCGTGAAATCCTGCTGATTAACAATAAAGCGCAGCAGCTGCTCGGCGGCGTGCAGGAAGACTTTGTCGGCAAGAAGCTTTCGCAGTGTATGACGGTGGAAATGGGCGAATACTTTATGCAGCTTTCTGACGCGGCGCAGCGCAAAGGGGGGATGCACCGCAGCGAGCGTCTGCTGGATAGCCGCGGGCGCGATCGCATTATCAATGCCACTGCGTCAATTATTCGCGGTAACGACGCCACCCATAATTATGTGCTGCTGATCGCCGACGACGTTACCGATCAGCGCGCAGCCGACGCGCGCATTCACCATATGGCGCATCACGATAATCTGACCAGCCTGCCAAATCGTGTCCTGTTCAGCCAGCGGCTTAATGATGCGCTGCGTGCCGATCGTGAAGAGCGGAAAATTACCGCCACGCTGTGCCTCGATCTGGACAACTTCAAAAACGTTAACGATGCGCTGGGCCATCAGGTGGGCGACGATCTGTTGCGCACCGTGGCGGTACGGCTGCGCAGCGTGCTGCGCGAGCAGGATACGCTGGCGCGTACCGGTGGCGATGAGTTCTCTATTGTGCTGCCGGGCCTGAAGCAGGCGGAAGAGGCGGAAATCGTTGCCAGCCGTCTGATTGAAACCATTCGCCCACCGTTCAACGTTGACGGGCATAATCTTTCCGTCGGTCTGAGCATTGGAATCGCGATTGCCGAGCGCGGGATCAGTACGCCGGAGCACCTGCTGCGCTGTGCCGATATGGCGCTGTATGAAGCCAAACGTAACGGGCGTAACCGCTTCGAATACTTCACCGAGCAGATGGGCGAGCTGGCGGCGAAGCGGCGGATGATTGAAAACGATCTGCGCGAAGCGATTAGCTGCCGCCAGCTGAAGCTGTACTACCAGCCGATTACCAATAACCAGCATCAGCATATTATTGGCTATGAGGCGCTGATGCGCTGGCACCACCCGGAAAAAGGCATGATTATGCCGATGGACTTTATTCCGATTGCCGAGGAAACCGGGCTAATCCACAGCCTGGGGGCGTATGCGCTGCACGAGGCCTGTCGTGAAGCCGCCAGCTGGCAGGACGGGCAGAGTGTGGCAGTGAACCTGTCGCCGATGCAGTTTAAAAACAGCGCGCTGGTGTCGGTAGTGGAAGCGGCGCTGAAAGAGTCCGGCCTGGCTCCGCATCGTCTTGAGGTGGAGATCACCGAGTCGGTACTGCTGGACAATACCTCGGTGAATATCGATATCCTGCAGAAGCTCAAGGCGCTGGGCGTGCGTATTGCGCTGGATGATTTCGGCACCGGCTACTCATCGCTGAGCTATCTGCGCTCGTTCCCGTTCGACAAGATCAAAATCGATAAATCGTTTATTAACGATATGAAAGACAGCCGCGAGGCGCTGGCGATTATCCGGGCAATTACCGGAATGAGCCGCAGTCTGGATATTCAGATCACCGCCGAAGGCGTGGAGAGCAACGAGCAGTTTGAACGACTGAAGGAAGAGGGCTGTACTCTGTTCCAGGGCTACTATTTTGGCCGCCCGCAGCCCTCTGAAGATCGTTTGAAAGAGTTCTAAGCGGATAAATGGCAGGGGCGACGTTTGCCGCCCCTGCATCTGAATCAGATATCATCCAGATTAATGCCGCGCGTCTTCGGCCCGAAGATGCCGATGGTCAGCATCACAATCAGCATGCTGACGACGATAAAGGCCACCACACCCTGGGTGCCCGCCACCTGCAAAATCATCCCGATAATAATGCTGCTGAACACCGTTGAAAGGCGGCTGAACGAATAGCAGAATCCGACGGCACGCGCACGGATAAAGGTAGGAAACACCTCGGTCTGATAGGCGTGATAGCTGAAGGTCAGCCAGGCGTTAGAGTAGGTGATGCAGAAGCCGCAGATGATTAACATCAGCGGATTGGTCTGCAGGGCGAACAGCGTACCGAAAACCACCGTCATCAGCGACGACAGGACGATCTGCCATTTGTTCTCGATTTTATCCGCGTAGCGGCTGCAAATCAGTGAGCCCAGCGGGTAGGCGAGGGTGATAAAAAAGGCATACAGCAGACTGTGGGTGATGCTGGCACCTTTACCTGAAAGCAGTGCGGGCAGCCAGTTGCCAAAGCCGAAGAAGCCAATTGCCTGGAAGATATTCATCACCACCAGCATCAGCGTGCGCTGGCGATACTCCGGCCGCCAGATATCACGAAAGCGCCCCTGCGGTTTCTGCGTGGCTGCCGTTTCCATCTCTGCCGGACTCGGGGCGGTCACCGGCACGCCGCAGCGGATTTCCAGACCGCTGACCACCTGATGGGCTTCCTGATGCCGACCCTGCTGTGCCAGCCAGCGCGGCGACTCCGGCAGATTTTTCCGCACCAGCCAGATAACCATCGAGCAGACGGCCCCGGCAATCACCACCCAGCGCCAGCCGGTCAGGCCCAAAATGGTCTGCGGTACAAGCCACCAGGACATCAGCGCGACGGCGGGTACTGAAAGAAACTGCACAAAGAAGGCGAAAGCAAAGGCTTTACTGCGCAGCCGTGACGGAACGCATTCGCTGAGGTAGGTATCGATGGTCACCAGTTCAATACCCAGGCCGACGCCCACCAGAAAGCGGCAGAAAATAATCCACTCTGCCTGGTTCTGGAACGCCATCAGCATGGAGAAGCAGCCGTACCAGGCCAGCGCGAACATAAAGGTCATCCGGCGGCCAAAACGGTCAGCATGAGGGGCCAGCAGGCTGGCACCGATAAACAGGCCGAGGAAAGTCGCGGAGGCAAATGCGGCCTGGTCAGATATTCCAAATACGCCGAGTTCACCAAGATGAAATATGTTCTCGCTGATTAAACCTGAACTAATATATCCCGTCTGGAATAAATCATAGAGTTCAAAGAAACCACCCAGCGAGAGTAAGGCAATAAAACGCCACAGCCCGGCGGTAGCGGGTAGGGCATCGAGACGATCGGATAATTTATTATATTTTATAGGGTTATTTTGCGGGGAAGGAATTCCCGGCGCGCAGGTTTCACTCATTTTTCTTTGCAGACCTTGATAGCAGAGGACAATAACTTTTCATGCTAATAGTTAGCAGCAAAATTTAAATTTTGAATTGTATCCGCTATGAAGAAAAATAAGCATAAAAAACGCTTATAGTTATTTTTTTGCTATTTATTTCTGATTGGCCAGGCAGCGGTAAGTTCCGCGCCTGGCTGCTCAGTAAAAACCGTTAGCACAGCTCCAGATGTACCTCATGCTGCTCAATGGTTTTCATAATTTCCGGCGGCGGCGCTTCATCGGTAAACAGATAGTCAATCAGGCTCATGCTGCCCAGATTGACCATTGCATTACGGCCAAACTTAGAATGGTCTGCCACCAGCATCACACAGCGAGAGTTCTCAATAATTGCCCGCTTGGTGCGCACTTCGTGGTAGTCGAAGTCCAGCAGTGAACCATCCAGATCGATTCCGCTGATGCCCAGAATGCCGTAATCCAGGCGGAACTGAGAAATATAGTCGAGCGTTGCCTCACCCATAATTCCACCGTCGCGGGTGCGCACTTCTCCGCCGGCCAGGATCAGGCGGAAATCCGGCTTGGCCATGAGCAGCACCGCCACGTTCAGATTGTTGGTCACAATGCGCAGGTTATTGTGGTTCATCAACGCGTGGGCCACCGCTTCCGGCGTGGTGCCGATATCAATAAACAGTGAAGCCCCGTCGGGGATTTGGCTGGCAACCCGCTGGGCGATACGCGCTTTTTCCGCAGACCACATCATTTTACGGTCCTGCCAGGCGGTATTCTCCGAGCTGGACGGCAGCGCTGCGCCACCGTGATGGCGATGAATTTTATTCTGCTCTGCCAGATCGTTTAAATCGCGGCGGATAGTTTGCGGACTGACCGCAAAATGCTCCACCAGCTCTTCAGTACTGACATATCCCTGGCGACGAACCAGATCGATAATCGCGTCATGACGCTGTGTCTGCTTCAAAAGAGTTCCCCTGTTATCGTTTTTTCTGGCGGGTGTCGACAAACGCCATGGCCAGGCCAACCAGCAGTCCGGCAACGTGGCTTGGCAGACCGGTGTTCGCACCGAAGACGCCCGTGGCTTCCAGTACCACCCACACTACAAAAATCCCCATCAGCCCGCCGCCAATATTCAGCGGACTGCGCTCGTCACGCATCGCGTGCAGCCAGGCATACGCAACCAGCGCATGGTCAACGCCAGACAGCCCGCCGAACCAGAAGCCGTTAAACCGGGACTGTGCAAAACCGCACAGTAGCGCGGAGATCAGCGCGATGGTAAACAGCTTACCGCTGCCGAGCTGTTTTTCGATGCGCCCGCCAATATAAAACCACCACAGCAGGTTAATCAGCAGTGCCAGCAGCGAGAAGTTCATCAGCACGTGGCTGAACCAGCGCCACACCTGGAAATGCTGCATGCTGTCTTTCGGCCAGCCGAGCCAGGCAATCGCCTGTGCATAACCGCCCAGCGCAATCAGCAGGTAGACCAGTATGGATGCAATACTGACCCCTATCGTCAGTGGCCCGGCCATCTCCTTCATTCTTACCTTTAGCGATGGGCCAGCAGGACTGACGTACTTGATGCCGCTGTCGGTATTTTCAGTTTTCCAGCTGGCTGCCTGATAACGCGGGTGATCCGGTTCGCGTATAAACTGGTTAAGTTCGTTTTCGACCACGCTTAACTGAGATTCATCATCCAGCCATAGCGTGTAGTTGCCTTCCTGCTCAATGCGCAGCGTAATGCCGCGCGTCGCCATATAGTCAACAAACGCCTGCGCCATGCGCAGATGGGTAAATTGGGTGATGCGCATAATAGAAGGCTGATTCCCTGTAGATTAAAACGAGAGCGGCAGTATACCCCGTCACATCGAAGCTTGCAGGATCAAAGGCTTCCACTGCCGTACGCCGGTCAGCGAGCGCCGGATTCTACCTGCTGCGGGAATGCAGCGTACCAGGCATCAAAGCCGCCGTCGATGCTGTAGGCCGCAGCAAACCCCTGGTTCAGCAGATACTGGGCTGCACCTTTACTGCTGTTACCGTGGTAGCACATGACCAGCACCGAGCCGCTCAGGTCAGCGCTGGCCATCAGGGCCGGCAGCGAGTCATTGGTCAGATGAAATGCACCGGTGGCATGAGCCGCAGAGAAGCTTTGCGGATCGCGGATATCAACCAGCAGGGTTTGCCCGTCTGCCAGTTTCTGTCGGGCTTCCTGGACGTTGATACACTCAAATTGTTCCATGGTGGGGTCTCGTTAACAGTCAAAAGTCGTCAATTAAATCCTATTGTAGCCTGAAGCGGGTAGGGTTTAACCAGAGCTGGGCGGAGTAATTTGCGTAATGATTAAAGAAAATATGTTACCTGCATCACGCATAAATGTTTTTATCCGGTTAACGCTGGCATCAATGTTGGTTTACGATTAATATAATGCTCGAAAACGAACATTATTGAACGATTCCGAACATCGGAGGAGATGACGTGGAAATCAAAGACCTGATCGTAATCGGCGGCGGTATTAACGGCGCTGGTATTGCGGCCGATGCAGCCGGACGTGGATTGTCGGTGCTGATGCTGGAGGCTCAAGACCTCGCCTGCGCCACCTCTTCCGCCAGTTCTAAATTAATCCACGGTGGCTTACGCTATCTGGAACACTACGAATTCCGCCTGGTTAGCGAGGCGCTGGCCGAGCGTGAAGTGCTGTTAAAAATGGCACCGCACATTGCTTTCCCTATGCGTTTCCGCCTGCCGCACCGCCCGCATCTTCGCCCGGCCTGGATGATCCGTATCGGTCTGTTTATGTACGATCATCTCGGCAAACGCACCAGCCTGCCGGGAAGTAAAGGTTTGCGTTTTGGCGCAGACTCAGTACTTAAACCTGAAATCGTGCGCGGTTTCGAATATTCCGACTGCTGGGTGGACGATGCGCGCCTGGTGGTACTTAACGCGCAGGAAATTGAAAAGCGCGGTGGCGAAGTGCGCACCCGTACCCGCGTGACCAAAGCCTGGCGTGAAAACGGCCTGTGGACCGTTGAAGCCGAAGATATCGACAGCGGTAAAGTGTATACCTGGCAGGCGAAAGGCCTGGTCAATGCTGCAGGTCCGTGGGTTAAGCAGCTGTTTGATGACGGACTGAAGCTGAAATCCCCATACGGTATTCGCCTGATTAAAGGCAGCCATATCGTCGTGCCGCGTGTGCATACCCAGAAACAGGCCTACATTCTGCAGAACGAAGATCACCGTATTGTGTTTGTTATTCCGTGGATGGATGAGTTCTCGATTATCGGCACCACCGACGTGGAGTACAAAGGCGATCCGAAAGACGTCAAGATTGACGATAAAGAGATCGACTATCTGCTGAATGTCTATAACACCCACTTCAAGAAAATGCTGGCGAAGGACGACATTGTCTGGACCTATTCCGGTGTGCGTCCGCTGTGCGATGACGAGTCCGACTCTCCGCAGGCGATTACCCGCGACTACACGCTGGACGTGCACGACGAGCAGGGTCAGGCACCGCTGCTGTCGGTGTTCGGCGGCAAGCTGACCACCTATCGTAAGCTGGCCGAGCATGCGATGGAAAAACTCAGCAAATATTATCCGGGTATCGGTGCGGCATGGACGAAAACCTGCGTGCTGCCGGGCGGTGATTTTGCCGGAAGCCGCGAAGATTACGCGGCCAGCCTGCGCCGCCGCTATCCGTTTATCACCGAAGATATGGCTCGCCACTATGCCCGCACCTACGGCAGCAGCAGCGAACTGTTCCTGAAAGAGGCGAAAAGCCTGGATGATTTAGGTGAACTGTTTGGTCACCACTTCTACGAGGCGGAGCTGCGTTATCTGGTGCAGAAAGAGTGGGTTCGCACGAAAGAGGATGCCATCTGGCGCCGTACCAAAGAGGGTATGTGGCTGAATGAGCAGCAGCAGGCGCGTGTTGCCGAGTGGCTGGTTCAGCACGCGAAACCGGTACTGTCGCTGGCATCCTGATCGCCGCAAACAAAAGGGCGACCGTCAGACAGCGGTCGCCCTCTTTACTTCCTGGATAGCCTACAGGCGGATGGGCTGGATACCCCAGATTTCATCCGCATATTCCTGAATGGTGCGGTCCGAAGAGAAATAGCCCATATTGGCGATATTAATCAGTGCCCGTCGCGTCCACTCACCTTTATTACGATAAAGCTTGTCTACCTTGTCCTGAGTATCGACATAGCTGCGATAGTCCGCCAGCAGCTGATAGTGATCGCCCAGGTTCACCAGCGAATCAAAAATATTACGGTAGCGGCCTGGCTCCTGCGGGCTGAACACCCCGGTGGCGATCTGCGTCAGCACCTGATGCAGTTCCGCATCCTGCTCGTAATACTTATGCGAGCTGTAGCCATTGCTGCGCAGTTCCTCGACCTGCGGCGTGGTGTTGCCGAAAATAAAGATATTTTCTTCACCCACGTGCTCCAGCATCTCAACGTTTGCCCCATCCAGTGTGCCGATGGTCAGCGCACCGTTCAGCGCGAACTTCATATTACTGGTGCCCGAGGCTTCCGTCCCGGCCAGCGAGATCTGCTCGGAGAGGTCGGCCGCCGGAATAATAATCTGTGCAAGGCTGACGCCATAGTTGGGAATAAACACAACTTTCAGCCGGTTCTTCACCTGCGGATCGCTGTTGATCACCTTCGCGACATCGTTGATTAAATGGATAATGTGCTTAGCCATATAGTAGGCCGAAGCGGCTTTACCGGCGAAGATACACACGCGCGGCACCCATTCAGCATCCGGATCGGCTTTGATGCGGTTGTAGCGGGTGATCACGTGCAGCACGTTCAGTAGCTGGCGCTTGTATTCGTGTATGCGCTTAATCTGCACGTCGAACATCGCATGCGGGTCGACCACGATATCAAGTTTCTGCGCGATATAGATTGCCAGACGCTTTTTGTTTGCCAGTTTTGCATCGCTGATTTTGCTAATAAAATTAGGATAATCAATATGCTGCTTTAGCTCATCCAGCTGGCTGAGCTGCGTGCGCCAGGTGCGGCCAATCGCCTCGTCCAGCACGCCGGATAGCGACGGGTTCGCCAGCGCCAGCCAGCGGCGCGGGGTAACGCCGTTCGTTTTATTGCAGAAGCGGCTGGGGAAGAGTTTGGCAAAATCAGCAAACAGTGACTGCACCATCAGATTAGAGTGCAGTTCCGACACGCCGTTAACCTTGTGACTGACCACCACCGCCAGCCAGGCCATGCGTACCTTGCGGCCGTTATTTTCATCGATGATCGAAATGCGCGACAGCAGCTCCCAGTCATCCGGGTACTGCTCCTGGATGGTTTTCAGGAAGTAGTCGTTGATCTCAAAAATAATTTGCAGATGGCGCGGCAGAATTTTGCCGATCATATCCACCGGCCATGTTTCCAGTGCTTCCTGCATTAGCGTGTGGTTGGTGTAAGAGAACACCTGGCAGGCTACGGTAAACGCGTCGTCCCAGCTAAATTTGCTTTCATCGATCAGTACCCGCATCAACTCGGGGATGGCCAGCACCGGATGGGTATCATTCAGGTGGATGGCGATTTTATCCGCCAGATTGTCAAAGGTCTGGTGCATCGCCCAGTGGCGATGGAGGATATCCTGCACCGTGGATGAGACAAGGAAGTACTCCTGACGCAGGCGCAGCTCACGGCCTGAATAGGTCGAGTCGTCGGGATACAGCACGCGGGACACGTTTTCCGAATGGTTTTTATCTTCCACCGCCGCGAAGTAATCGCCCTGGTTAAATTTACCGAGGTTGATTTCGTTACTGGCCTGAGCGCCCCACAGCCGCAGGGTGTTGGTGGCATCGGTATCAAACCCTGGAATGATCTGATCGTAGGCCATTGCCAGCACTTCTTCCGTTTCTACCCAGCGTGCACGGCTGCCTTCCTGCTGGATACGGCCGCCGAAACGCACCTTATAGCGGGTGTTGAAGCGCTGAAACTCCCACGGGTTGCCGTATTCCAGCCAGTAGTCCGGTGATTCCGCCTGCTGGCCGTCGACGATATTCTGCTTAAACATACCGTAGTCGTAACGGATGCCGTAACCGCGCCCCGGCAGGCCGAGCGTGGCGAGGGAATCCAGGAAGCAGGCCGCCAGGCGCCCCAGGCCGCCGTTGCCCAGCCCCGGGTCGTTCTCTTCTTCGATCAGTTCCTCAAGGTCGAAGCCCATCTCTTCCAGCGCCGTCTGCGCATCCTCATAAATTCCCATTGCCAGCAGGGCATTGGAGAGGGTGCGGCCAACCAGAAACTCCATCGACAGGTAGTAAACCTGCCGGACATCCTGCGACAGCTGGGCACGATTTGAACGCAGCCAGCGCTCTACCATACGATCGCGTACCGCCAGTAACGTGGCGTTCAGCCACTCGTGTTTATTCGCAATGGACGGATCTTTACCAATGGTAAACATCAGCTTGTAGGCTATCGAATGCTTAAGGGCATCCACGCTGAGCGTCGGTGAGGCATAGGAGAAAGGTGCGTTCATATCAGTTTCCCATCGTCAGGTTACAACAAACGTTGATAGAGATCGCGGTAGGCAACAGCAGCCACCTGCCAGCTAAAATCCATCCCCATAGCCTGCCGCTGAACATAGCGCCAGAGTGAAGGACGGGACCAGAGGACGAAAGCACGTCGGATAGCGCGCAGCAGTGACCACGCGTTGCTATCTTCGAACACAAAACCGCTGGCGATACCGTCTGCGAGGTTTTCCAGCGAACAATCATTTACCGTATCGGCCAGCCCACCGGTGCGCCGTACCAGCGGCAGGGTGCCGTATTTCAGGCCGTAGAGCTGGGTCAGGCCGCAGGGCTCAAAGCGGCTGGGTACGAGAATCACATCTGCACCGCCCATAATGCGGTGGGAAAACGCCTCGTGGTAGCCGATCTGCACGCCGACCTGGCCCGGATACTCGGCGGCAGCAGCCAGGAATCCCTGTTGAAGAACCGCATCTCCGGCCCCCAGCAGCACCAGCTGCCCCCCCTGTTCCAGTAGGCCCGGCAGGGCTTCCAGCACCAGATCCAAACCTTTCTGTTTGGTCAGGCGGCTGACCACGGCAAAGATCGGCGCTTTTTCATCAATTTTTAGCCCCATCGCAATTTGCAGCTGGCGCTTGTTCTCAACTTTGGTGTCCAGAACATCACGGTTATAGCGGGCCGTCAGCAGCGGATCATGCTGCGGGTCCCAGATGGCCGGGTCGACGCCGTTCAGAATACCGCTCAGCCTGCCTTCCAGCTGACGCTGTTTGAGCAGGTCTTCCATACCGTAGCCAAACTCCGGCTGGGTGATCTCCTGGGCGTAGGTGGGACTGACTGCCGTTATATGGTCGGCGTAGTACAGGCCTGCTTTCAGGTAGGAGATCTGGCCGTAAAACTCCAGCCCGTACATATTGAAAAACGAGCGCGGCAGCTGGATCTGCTCCAGGTGGTGCGCGTTAAACAGTCCCTGATATGCCAGGTTATGCACGGTAAACACCGACTTCGCCGGACGACCGCGCGCGGCCAGATAGGCACAGGCCAGCCCGGCATGCCAGTCGTGCGCATGAACCACATCCGGACGCCAGAAGGTATCCAGCCCGCAGGCCATTTCGCAGCCCATCCAGCCCAGCAGCGCGAAGCGCAGATAGTTATCGGTATAGGCGAACTGCGATTCATCGTGATACGGGCTGCCCGGGCGATCGTAAAGACCCGGCGCATCGATCAGATAGATCCCCACGCCGTCATAGTGCCCAAACAGTAATTCGACATAGCCGGCAAAAGTTTGCAGTTTCGCCACTACAACCGCATCGGTAATTCCCTTTTTCAAATCGGGGAATGCCGGAAGTAATACGCGTGTATCCATTCCTTCCGCAATCTGCGCCGCCGGTAATGCCCCAACAACATCAGCAAGCCCGCCGGTTTTCAGCAGCGGGAAAATCTCTGAACAGACATGTAACACCTGCATTATCGGCTCCTTAACAGTGCCAGAACGTGATGCTGTCAGGTCATCACGTCGTTACGCCTAGCTGATCCAGCCGAGCTTCGCCAGCATGGTCCTTGTGACCAGAACAATTCCCTCTTCCGATCGGTGGAAACGCCGGGCATCATCATCCGGGTTTTCGCCAATCACCGTCCCTTCTGGCAGCACGCAGGCGCGGTCTATCACGCAGCGGCGCAGGCGGCAGGAGCGTCCCACCTCCACATCCGGCAGTAATACCGACGACTCAATATTGCAGAAGGAGTTGATTCGAACACGGGAGAACAGCACCGAGTTCACTACCACCGAGCCGGAGATAATGCAGCCTCCCGACACCAGTGAATTCATTGTCATACCATGGCTGCCGGAACGGTCCTGCACGAATTTCGCTGGCGGCAGCGGTTCCATATGGGTGCGAATTGGCCAGGTACTGTCGTACATATCCAGCTCCGGGGTGACCGAAGCCAGATCGAGGTTTGCCTTCCAGTAGGCTTCCAGCGTGCCGACGTCGCGCCAGTAGGGCTCAACGGCTTCCCCACTTTGTACGCAGGACAGACTGAAGGAGTGAGCCAGCGCTTCTCCGCTGGCCACGATTTTCGGTAACAGATCTTTGCCGAAATCGTGGTCGGATTCCGGCAGCTCCTGGTCAGCTTCCAGCAGGCTATAAAGATAGTGCGCGTCAAAGACGTAGATGCCCATACTGGCCAGTGCCTTGCTGTCATCACCGGGCATCGACGGCGGATCGGCAGGTTTCTCCAGGAACTCGACCACGCGATTGTTTTCATCCACCTTCATTACGCCAAACGAACTGGCTTCTTCCAGCGGTACCGGCAGGCAGGCAATGGTACAGCGCGCGTCGTTTTCGACGTGGTCGAGCAGCATGCGGGAGTAGTCCATCTTATAGATGTGATCGCCTGCCAGAATAACGATGTACTGCGCGCGGTAGCGCCGGATGATATCGAGGTTCTGCGTGACCGCATCGGCAGTCCCGCGATACCAGTGCTCGGTCGACAGCCGCTGCTGGGCAGGCAGAAGATCGACGAACTCATTCATCTCTTCATTGAGGAACGACCAGCCTCGCTGAATATGCTGAACCAGCGTGTGCGACTGATACTGGGTGATCACCGCGATGCGGCGGATGCCTGAATTCAGGCAGTTAGAGAGTGCGAAGTCGATAATACGAAACTTACCGCCGAAGTGAACCGCCGGTTTGGCGCGCTTGGCGGTGAGATCGCGCAGCCGCGTACCGCGCCCACCGGCGAGGATCAGGGCCACAGTTTGCGTTGGCAGCTGTCTTGCCAGCATCAGGGAATCGTTCTTATTAAATTTGGCCATGCCTGACTCCTGTTATGTTTTTTCCTGGAACACGCACACGCCGTGCGCTGCACCATGCCAGACAGTTGACCGGATCGGATTATCGTCCCCGGCAAAGGGAGGGATGGCGTGCCAATTTCCCTGAGGTAAAATCAGGTCACACACTTCTTCGGTGGCGTTGAGCACGATGAGCCAGTGCTGCGAAAGCCGGATTTGCAAACGATGTGCTCCCTGCTGCCACTCACTGGCGCTGAGCGGCTTACCCTGCTGGTTCAGCCATTCAACGTTTCCATCACCTTCCTGCCACCAGCGATCGCTTTGCAGCGCCGGGATGCGGCGGCGCAGATGGATTAACGCGGCAGTGAAGGAAAATAACCCACTATCACAGTGCAGCCAGTCGAGCCAGGTCAGCGGGTTATCCTGGCAATAGGCATTATTATTTCCGTGCTGGCTGTGGCCGTGCTCATCGCCTGCCAGCAGCATCGGCGTTCCCTGTGCCAGCAACAGCGTGGTTAGCAGCGCATGCGCACTGCGGCGGCGATGTTCCGTAACCAACAGCGGTGCGTGCAGCCCTTCCACGCCGTGGTTATGGCTGAAATTGCTGCTGCTGCCGTCACGGTTATCTTCACCGTTGGCCTCATTGTGTTTTTGGTTAAAGCTGACCACGTCGCGCAGGGTAAAACCGTCGTGCGCGGTGATCAGGTTAATACTGCTGGAAGGTGGCCGCCCGTCACGTTGAAAAACATCGCTGGAAGCGGCAAACCGCCGGGCAAACTCGCCGTTGGAGAGATCTCCGTGCAGCCAGTAGCGGCGGGCGGCATCGCGAAAGTGGTCATTCCATTCGGCAAACGGCCAGGGGAAATCCCCCACCTGATAGCCACCCGGCCCGATATCCCAGGGTTCGGCGATCAGTTTGCATTTTGACAGCAGCGGATCGGCGGCAATCGCCTGGAACAGTGGCGCATCGCGCTGATAGTCCGGCGTGCGGCCCAGTACCGTGGCCAGATCGAAGCGGAAACCGTCAACGTGGCAGACCTCTACCCAGTAGCGCAGGCAGTCGAGTGCCCAGGCCATCACCTGCGGGTGGCTGAGGTTTTGTGTATTACCGCAGCCGGTCCAGTTCTGGTACTCGCCCCGTTCTGTCAGCCAGTAATAACTCTGGTTATCAATGCCGCGCATCGACAGCATCGGACCGGTTTCTTCCAGCTCCGCGGTGTGGTTAAACACCACGTCCAGAATTACCTCTATTCCTGCCTGATGCAGCGCTTTGACGGCAAGCTGGAACTCTTCCCGCGCGTTCTGGCTGGCGGCATAGCGGGTATCCAGTGCGTAGCAGGCCAGCGGGTTATAGCCCCAGTAGTTGGTCAGCCCCATGCGCAGCAGGCGCGGTTCGCTGGCAAAGCAGGCCACCGGCAGCAGCTCAAGGCTGGTGATCCCCAACTGCTGAAAATAGTGAATCATCACCGGATGCCCCAGCGCGGCGTAGGTGCCGCGAATTTCCGGCGGCAGATCGGGGTGCTGGCAGGTCAGGCCGCGAACGTGGGCCTCATAAATTACCGTGCTACCCCAGGGGACACGCGGCGCGGCGTCGTCTTCCCAGTCGAAGTCATCGGCCAGCACCACACATTTAGGCGCGATGCTGGCGTTATCCGCCGCGTCCGGGATTTCTTCGCCGCACTGAAAGCGCGGGTCGTCACAGACTTCACCCTCTACCTGATGCGCGCAGGGGTCGACCAGCAGCTTCGCCGGGTTAAAACGTTTACCCTGCGCCGGTGCCCACGGACCGTGTACCCGATAACCGTAGCGCTGGCCCGGATGGATGGCAGGCAGATAACCGTGCCAGATATCGCCGCTGCGTGCGGGCAGATCGATACGTTTCTCACGGCCTTTCTCATCAAACAGGCACAGCTCTACGCGCTCCGCATGCTGAGAGAACAGCGTAAAGTTAACGCCTTTGCCGTCGTAGCTGGCCCCGAGGGGCTGCGGTTTACCCGAACGTATCGGTGCCATTACGCCTCCCGAACCAGCCACAGAGTGGAAAGGGGCGGCAGCGTCAGGCTCAGCGAGTGGCTGCGGCCGTGGCTTCCCCAGTCGTCGCTATCGATAGTGCCGCAGTTACCGAGATTACTACCGTGATAGTGGCCGGAATCGGTGTTCAGCACTTCACGCCAGCGCCCGCCCTGCGACACGCCAAAACGGTAGTCATAGCGCGGCACCGGGGTGAAATTACTGGCGACGATCAGCTCGTTGCCGTCGCGGTCGCGGCGCACGTAGACAAACACCGAGTTTTCAAAGTCATCCACCACCAGCCACTCAAAACCGGCGGGTTCGAAGTCGAGCTGGTAGAGCGCCGGATGAGCGCGATAGGTATGGTTGAGATCGCGGACCAGCCGCTGCACGCCGTTATGCCAGCTGTCTGCCCCTTCCAACAGGTGCCAGTCCAGGCTGCTGTCATGATTCCACTCGCGCCCCTGTGCAAACTCGTTACCCATAAACAGCAGTTTCTTGCCGGGGAAACCGAACATCCAGCCGTAGTAGGCGCGCAGGTTGGCGAATTTCTGCCAGGCATCGCCCGGCATACGGTCGAGAATCGAACGTTTACCGTGAACCACTTCATCGTGCGACAGCGGCAGCACGAAATTCTCGGTGTAGTTGTAAAGCATGCCGAAGGTCATCAGATCGTGATGATAGCGGCGATGCACCGGGTCCAGTTTCATGTAGTCGAGCGTGTCGTGCATCCAGCCAAGGTTCCACTTGAACCAGAAGCCCAGGCCACCCATTTCCGGCGGGCGCGAGACGCCGTTAAAATCCGTGGACTCTTCAGCGATGGTGATCGAACCCGGCGCGGCATGGCCCAGCGTGCGGTTGGTGTAGCGCAGGAAGGAGATAGCCTCCAGATTTTCCCGCCCGCCGTAGTAGTTCGGCACCCATTCACCTTCGGCGCGGCTGTAGTCGCGATAAATCATCGAGGCCACGGCATCCACGCGCAGGCCGTCAATGCCAAAGCGTTCGATCCAGTACAGCGCATTGCCCGCCAGGTAGTTGCTCACTTCCCGGCGGCCAAAGTTGTAAATCAGGGTATTCCAGTCCTGGTGATAACCTTCACGCGGGTCGCTGTGTTCGTACAGATTGGTGCCGTCAAAATTCGACAGGCCAAATTCATCAGAGGGGAAGTGGCCGGGCACCCAGTCGAGCAGCAAGTTAAGCCCGGCGTTGTGCGCTGCCGCGATAAACGAACGGAATTCGTCTCGCGTACCAAAACGCCGGGTGGGCGCATAGAGGCCCAGCGGCTGATAGCCCCAGCTGCCATCAAACGGATGCTCATTAATCGGCATCAGCTCCAGATGGGTAAAGCCCATCTCTTTGGCGTAGGGAACCAGCTGCTCCTCCAGCTCTTTATAGCTCAGCCAGAAATTGTTATCGGTATGGCGTCGCCATGAACCCAGATGCACTTCATAAATTGAGATGGGGGCGTCAAAGCCGTTGGCTCGCTGGCGCTCGGGGGCGATTTCGGTTTTTTCCGGCAGGCCGCAGATCATCGAGGCCGTTTGAGGGCGCATCTGGGCTTCAAAGGAATACGGGTCGGCTTTCAGCCGCAGCTGGCCGTGGGCATCAACGATTTCGAATTTGTACAGCTGGCCGGGCCGGGCGGCCGGAATAAACAGCTCCCATACGCCCAGTTCGCGACGGAAGCGCATTGGATGGCGGCGGCCGTCCCAATAGTTAAACTCGCCCACGACGGAAACGCGCTGGGCATTCGGTGCCCATACTGAAAAGCGTGTGCCGATAACGTTATCAATGACGTCGGCATGCGCGCCCATTTTTTCATAGGGCCGCAGGTGCGTGCCCTCCGCCAGAAGCCAGCTGTCCATTTCAGGCAGCAGCGGGCCAAAACGGTAGGCATCATCAATCAGGTTTTGCTGGCCGTGCCAGGTGACCGCCAGCTGATAGCGAAACAGATTTTTACGCCGGGGAACGACCGCCTGAAAAAAACCGCGCCCGTCCAGGCACTCCAGCTGCGCGCATTTACGCCCGGTGCTGGTTTCAATCACCCAGACTTCGCTGGCGTCCGGTAGCAGGGCACGAACCACCAGGCCTTTAGCGGTTTGATGCATGCCCAATAGCGAAAAAGGGTCCGCGAGGTGACCAGAAAGTAAAGCATTAATCTCACGACGATCGGCAAGCTCTGACATGACTTTCTTCCCATGATAGACGGCAGGCGATGGCCGGATGTTTTAACAACGCCCGGGACATACTCTGCTCTTCATTGAGCTTAATGGCATGCTGTCGGGGAGGTGACCATCCGCTGGAAAAACCACCGCAGCACGCGATAATAAACCCTTAAGCGAAACTTTTATTTGCTGATGGAACAATGACTGATTTAAGCATAGCCAGGTGACAACAATAGCCAGGTACGAAAGCGTAAAAATATTTCTTTCACATCAAACTGTACTGCTGTTAGGGCATAAGGCAGGAACGTCAGAAGCTTCTTAAGCGCCAGTTGGGGAAAGCCCCGAATCAGGCGGAAAAACTCAAAACGGTGGATCGGGTATTCAGAAAAACGGGTAATAGCGGGTGATGCCGTTAGTGATAATTACTGAATCAGAATATAACAAACAGATACTTTCCCCTGCCGCAGGCGACAGGGGAAAGCGAGCCGTTTAGCCTACCAGCAGGCGCAGCATACGGCGCAGCGGTTCAGCCGCACCCCACAGCAGCTGATCGCCAACGGTGAAGGCAGAAAGATATTCCGGCCCCATATTCAGCTTGCGCAGACGACCCACCGGAGTATTCAGCGTGCCGGTGACCGCCGCAGGCGTCAGCTCACGCATGGTCAGCTCACGATCGTTTGGTACCACTTTCACCCACTCGTTGTGGGAAGCCAGCAGCTGAGTGACCTCATCCAGCGGCACGTCTTTTTTCAGCTTCAGCGTAAACGCCTGGCTGTGGCAGCGCAGTGCACCGACGCGCACGCACAGACCGTCAACCGGAATCACGCTGTCGGTACGCAGGATTTTGTTGGTTTCCGCCTGACCTTTCCACTCTTCGCGGCTCTGGCCGTTTTCCAGCTGCTTATCGATCCACGGGATCAGGCTACCGGCCAGCGGTACGCCGAAGTTATCGGTTGGCAGGGTGCCGCTGCGGGTCAGCTCGGTCACGCGGCGCTCGATATCGAGAATGGCCGATGCCGGGTTGTGCAGCTCTTTTGCTACGTGGTCATGCAGCATGCCCATCTGAGCCAGCAGTTCACGCATATGGCGCGCGCCGCCGCCGGATGCCGCCTGATAGGTGGCAACGGAAGCCCACTCCACCAGGTCGTTAGCAAACAGACCGCCCAGCGACATCAGCATCAGGCTGACGGTGCAGTTACCGCCAACGAAGGTTTTAATGCCGTTGTTCAGGCCGTCGTGGATAACCTGGTGGTTGACCGGGTCGAGGATGATAATCGCATCGTCCTTCATGCGCAGCGTGGAAGCAGCGTCAATCCAGTAACCCTGCCAGCCAGCGGCACGCAGTTTTGGATAGACTTCGCTGGTGTAATCTCCACCCTGGCAGGTGATGATGATATCCAGCGCGCTCAGCGCATCGATATCAAACGCATCCTGCAGCGTACCGGCAGAGCGGCCGCCAAACTCCGGCGCGGCCTGGCCGTGCTGGGAAGTGGAGAAAAACACCGGGCGTACAACGTCAAAGTCACGCTCTTCGATCATACGCTGCATCAGCACGGAACCAACCATGCCACGCCAACCGACAAGTCCTACAGTTTTCATATCTACCTTTACCTCGGGCCCGCACTGATAACGCCCGTAATTCAGTTAAAATCACCGGAATGTACTCTGTCCAAATCTACAAGGTGCAGCAAAAGTGGCAAGTGAATTAAATCGATTGAGAGAATTTTTTTAGCAGAAGGACTAATAATCCACGCCAGGCGGTGTGAAACAGGAGGATTAACGCGAGTCTCTGATAACGGCGGCAGCCCTATTATCGTTGTTAAATTGGCGATTAAAGCGGGTTTTACCGATGATTATAGGGGGTTTTGCGTATCAGGAGCCGAAACATCGTCATAGAGCGGTAATATACAGAATCGAAGAAGGGGCAGGGCAGTTTTCGCCGCCCCTTCTGATTTATTACGACAGCAGTTCGAACGCAATCATGCCAATCACCGCCCCAACCGTGCCGAGGATGGTTTCCATCATCGTCCAGGTCTTCAGGGTTTGTCCTTCCGTTGCGCCGGTAAAGCGGCCAAACAGCCAGAAACCGGCGTCGTTGACGTGGCTGAAGATAATCGAGCCACCGGCAATACAGATCGACAGCGCGGCCAGCTGAGCACCGGAATAATGCAGCGGTTCAATCACCGGCATAATCAGCCCCACAGCGGTCAGGCAGGCGACGGTCGCCGAACCCTGAATAATGCGCACTGCGCCGGACAGCACGAAGCAGGCCAGCGCAACCGGCAGCCCCGCGCCGGTCAGGGCGTTGCCCAGTGCCGGGCCGACGCCGGAATCCACCAGAACCTGCTTAAACACGCCACCGGCACCGATCACCAGCAGGATAATTCCCGCTGGCTGTAGGGCCGCGCCGCAGATCTGCATCACGCGCTCTTTGTCCATGCCCTGGCGGTACGCCAGGCCGTAAATCGCCACTAGGCAGGCCAGCAGAATTGCGGTAAACGGGTGACCGATAAACTCCAGCCATTCATACAGGCGGGAGCCGGGTTCGGTAAAGCGCGCGCCGATGGTTTTCAGCCCCACCAGCACCAGCGGGAACAGGATCAGCGACAGGCTGAAGCCAAACGACGGCAGCTTGCTCTCATCAAATTCGGGATGTTCGCTTTCCGCCGGTGGCGTGAACTGCACGTGCTGGCTGATAAAGCGGCCAAACAGCGGACCGGCAATCAGCATGCCCGGGATCGCCGCACACAGCCCCAGCAGGATCATCCAGCCGAAATCGGCATGCATCTGCGAAGCCAGCAGCATCGGCGCAGGCCCCGGCAGCAGGAACGCCGCCGCTGCCGCAACCCCGGCAAACAGTGGAATCACCAGCTTCACCAGGTTATCCCCGGTGCGGCGCGCCACGGCGAAGGCGATGCTGATCAGCAGTACGACCGCTACTTCGAAGAACAGCGGCAGCGCGCAGATCAGTCCGGCAATGCCCATCGCGTAATGCGCACGGCTTTCACCGAAGGCTTTCAGCATGCGGATGGCGATCTGATCGACCGCGCCGGTTTCATGCAGGATCTTGCCAAACATCGCCCCCAGCGCCACAACGATGGCGAGAAAGCCGAGCGTGCCGCCCATCCCTTTTTCCATCGTCTGGGCGATTTTATCCAGCGGCATGCCGGAGAATAGACCGGCACCAATTGACACTAACATCAGCGCCACAAAGGCGTGCATACGCGCCTTCATTACTAAAAACAGCAGCAGTAATACCGAACCTGCTGCGGTCAAAACCAGTGTTGCAGTACTCATTACACCCTACTTACTTCGTCTTGTTGATGGCACCGTCAATGGCTTTCAGCGTTGAGGCAATGACGTCATCAAGGGACTGATTAATATCCACAACCAGCACATCTTTCTCTTCGCTACCCGGTTCTTCCAGGGTAGCGAACTGGGTAACCAGCATCTGCGGCTTGAAGAAATGGCCTTTGCGCGCGCGCAGGCGGGATTCAATGGTGTCGAAATCGCCCTTAAGGTAGACGAAGGAAAGGTTCTGGTTCCCTTCGCGCAGGATGTCGCGATAGTGCTTTTTCAGCGCCGAGCAAACGATCAGCGATACGTCATTGGTTCGCTGCATGGCGAACGCGGCGTCGTTAATCGCCTTCAGCCACGGCTTGCGGTCGGCGTCGTCCAGCGGATGACCACCGGCCATTTTTTCAATGTTGGCGCGCGGGTGCAGGAAGTCACCGTCAAGGAAAGCGGCTTTCAGTTCATGTGCTACGGCATTAGCCACGGCAGATTTGCCGCTGCCGGATACGCCCATCAGTACGAATACGTGATTGGACGGGGTAGATGAGGTCATTATTTTTGCTCCGTCAGAGTCAATAGCAGGTGTGAACGGCAATTTGTTATCGGTAACATTGTCTGGTGCTGTACAAATTATGGCAACAGCTGCGGCGGGAAAAGCTGGTAAATGTGAGGGACTTCAAAAAAACGGCAAAAACAGCGTGAGGGAGGCACAAAGAGATAACGGACGCGATTGCGCCCGTCGGGGTTAAATACTTTCGCCGATGGAGAGCGTAAAGCCGATATCCAGCGGCCCACAATCGACCGCTTCACCGCGAATACGCGCCAGCAGCATTGACGCCGCTTCCTGGCCCATCTGCTCACGCGGGGTCTGCACGGTAGCCAGCTGCGGGGTGGTGGCCTTTGAAATATCGTGGCCGTGAAAACCGGCGATCGCCATCTGCTCCGGCACCCGCAGCCCCTGCCGCTGGCACTCAAACATCGCGCCCACCGCCAGGTCATCGTTGGTGCAGAACAGGCTGTCGGTCTGCGGATAGCGCTTCTGCGCCTCGCGCAGTAGCATCGCACCGGCGGTAAACGACGAGGCCGCTTCCATCATCACGGTTTTTGGCTCCAGTCCGGCCTCGCGCATCGCCTGCGCATAGCCGCGCTCTTTTTGCAGCGTTCGTTCGTCCAGCCGCGCGCCGAGGTAAACCGTGTGTCGATGGCCGCGCTGCAAAATGGCCTGGGTCATTTGCCGCGCGGCCTCAACGTTATCGAATCCCACCGCCATATCCAGGCAGGGGGAAACGCTGTCCATCATCTCAATTACCGGAATGCCGGCGGTTTCGATCATCCGCAGGCTGGCGGCGGTGTGGGTGCGTTCGGTCAGGATCAGGCCGTCGATATTCCAGCCCAGCAGGGAGCGCAGCTGTAGCTCCTCTTTCTCCGGGCTGTAGCCGAAGTGGCCGACCAGCGTCTGGTAGCCCGCCGCATCGGTAACGGTTTCAATGCCGCGCAGCACGTCGGCAAACACCTGGTTGGTCAGCGACGGTAGCAGCACGCCAATCGCCCGGCTGGTGGCGTTGGAGAGCATATCCGGGGCACGGTTGGGAATGTAGCCCAGCTCGTCCAGCGCGGCGGCAATTTTGCCCTGTAGCGCGGCGGAAACCTGCTCGGGGTTACGCAGATAGCGGCTGACGGTCATTTTGGTGATGCCGATACGATCGGCAACATCCTGAAGTACCGGTCTTTTTTTCTTCATTTGGCTTCAGCTGGTTGGACGGTATCCGGCTGAGTGTAACAAATCTGGGCGGGAAAAAGAGAAAGGGCGCGGTTTCCCGCGCCCAAAGTGTGATGCAGCTATCTTCGCAGGCCTTAAACCGGCGGCAGATCGAACAGCAGGATCTCCGCGTCGCTGCTGGCGGTAATCTCCAGAGCCGCTTCATCCCAGATGGCAAACGCATCGCTGGTCGTGGCGGCTTCACCGTTCACGGTGACATCGCCTTTCACTACCTGAATCCAGATTTTGCGGCCTTCGGCGACCTCTGCTGTACCCTGTTCGCCTGCTTTAAACGCCCAGCGGGACAGTGTCATATCCTGGTAAACCTTCAGTGAACCGTCGCGCGCATCCGGCGACAGCACCAGTTGACGGCCCTGGACATCATCAAAGCGACGCTGCGCGTAGCGCGGCTCAATGCCGGTTCTTTCTGGGATAATCCAGATCTGATACAGATGCAGCGGCACGTCCTTGCTGGCGTTGTACTCGGAATGACGAACGCCGGTGCCCGCACTCATAATCTGGAACTCACCCGCCGGGATCTGTTCTTTGTTGCCCATGCTGTCCTGATGCTCCACGGTGCCGGAAAGCACGTAGGTCAGGATCTCCATATCTTTATGCGGATGGGTGCCAAAGCCCTGGCCGCCATCGATCACGTCTTCGTTAATCACCCGCAGCGCGGAGAAGCCCATAAAGTTGGCATCATAATAGTTAGCGAAAGAGAACGTGTGATAGCTGTCCAGCCAGCCGTGGTTTGCATGGCCCCGATCCTGTGCTTTACGTAAGTAGATCATATTCAATTCTCCTCAATGTTTTAACGTAGTCTGCGCCCGAACAGCCCGCGTTGATAGCGGAGAAAATTGTCTCCTCTGTTCAAATTATTCGATGAAACAGTGGCGGATGCATCAGTCAGCTTGGGGTTGCGTGACAACCCGGTCTTTCAGGAGGGAAAGGCTTCATGGAGAAAAGTGACAGCAGTATCGAAAGTGAGGGCGGCACCCGCAACGGTAAAAATGACCGCGGTAGTCACGGCGGCAGTGGATATCGCAGCAGTGGGGTAATCGGTGTGAAACGATGGAATGGATAACTGGTGAAGAGTTAGAGGGCCGGGCAAAACGCAGGCAAAAAAAAAGCCAGCACCCGAGCTGGCTAAGAAACACTGGAAGCAATGTGAGCAATGTCGTGCCTTCTCAGCCAGTAGCAGAGCTCTGCTGAAAACGCATAGCAATAATAATCATTATCATTCGCACTTGTAAAGCTCTTTTCTGATTATTTTTTACTTGATTTGATGATAAAAAACCCTGATTTTAAAGAGGTTTTCTAACACTAAGGAGAGTAAAGGTGAGTGAGATTATCGTTCGACACGCCGAGCCTGATGACGCTGCGGCGCTGCATCAGATGTACAGCCAGCCGGAAACCTACAGCGATACGCTTCAGCTCCCTTACCCTTCACTACAGCGCTGGCAGGAGAAGCTAAAAAACACGCCGGACGGCCAGCACATGCTGGTGGCCTGCATCGATAGCCAGATCGTCGGTCAGTGTTTCGTGGCGTTGAATACCCCGGCGCGCCGCCGCCATACGGCGACATTTGGCCTGGGCGTGGACATTCGCCATCGCGGCAAGGGCGTGGCGAAGGCGATGATGACGGCGATAGTCGATCTCTGCGATAACTAGCTACAGGTGGATCGCATTGAACTGACCGTTTACGCCGATAATCAGGCGGCCATTGCGCTGTATGAGAAATTTGGCTTCGTGACCGAAGGGCGCGGCGTACGCTTTGGCGTGCGTAACGGCGTGCAGGTCGATGCGCTATTTATGGCCCGACTGAAAGACTGAATCCAGCCGGTGACGCCTACAGATTAAAAGGCGTCACCACGTTGACCCGCGAAAACTCCCCGATTTCCTCTTCCGGCGGTAAAAAACCGTGAAAGCGCAGGATTGCCTGTAACGCACTGCGGGCATCGGCGCGCAGATCGTGATCGATAACCGCATCCAGCTGCCGTGCGGCCAGCATTTCACGGTTTTCCTCGTCCAGATCGTGGGCAATAAACGCCCGCAGCGGGCGCTGCTGACTGGTAAACGCGCGGAAGATGGCCCGATTACCACCGCCAACACAGTAAACTGCGCTGATAGCCGGATCGCGATCCAGCACCTGGCTCACCCGCTCAAACGTCAGGCTGTCGACGCCGTAGCCTTCACTGATGCGCACCACTTTATGCTGCGGTGCAAGCTGGTGCAGCCCTTCGGCAAAGCCCGCAACCCGCTCCTCTTCGCCGCGAAATCCGGCGCTGCTCAGCACCACTGCCACCGAGTGGGGCTGCGGCCCCAGCCAGCGTGACAATAGATAGGCCGCCGTACGCCCGGCGCTGCCGTTATCCATGCCCACGTAGCGAATACGCGCGCTGTCGGGCAGATCGGTCACCAGCGTGACGACCGGCACCCGCTGGCGCAGCAGCTCTTCCACGCTGGCGTTCAGCGCTGACTCATCACTGACCTTGAGAATGACGCCGTAGCTGTCGCTGCCGCAGCGCAAAAGTAACTGCTGGAGGGCCTTCGCATCGATCTGTTCAAAGACGTGAAAACGCAGCATCAGGCGGAACGGTGCCAGGCTGCCGAGCTGGCTGAGTAGGGCGGCGCTGACCAGCGAGCTGAAGCGCTCGGGGGTATGCAGCACCACGTCAATATTCAGCGTTCTGCCACTCGCCAGATTCACCCGCTGCTGTAGCTCAAGATCGCGGATTGCGGCGGCAATCCGCCGGTCGGTTTGCGGATGCACGCTGCCGCGTTTGTGCAGCGCGCGATCCACCGTCGCCTTGCTGACGCCCGACTGCGCGGCAATCTGTTTAATGGAGAACTTCATTATTTGAGGTCTTTTTGAGGTTATCGGTGCGTGTTGTTAAAAAAATGTAAGTGATAAGGTGGTTAAGAGCAAATGTTCCTCACCCTGTATCCGACAAAAAACAAGAAAGGCGCTTAATCATGAGTTCAGATTTCAACAATCAGTTTAAGAACAAAGTGTATGTGGTGACCGGCGGTACCCAGGGCCTGGGCGCGGCGGTGGCCGAGCTGCTGGCAGAACGCGGCGCGCGTGGCCTGATTATCTGCGGTCGTAACGCGCGGGCAGGTGAAGAGCAGGTGGCAAAACTGCGTGCGCTGGGCTGCGATGCCGGCTTTGTCGCTGCCGACCTGACCGATCCGCACTCCTGCGAGCAGGTGATCGCTGCGGCGGAAAGCCGCTTTGGCGTGCTGCATGGCCTGGTGAACTGCGCCGGGATGTCCGATCGTGGCACCATCCTTAACACCACTCCGGAGCTGTTTGACGCCATTTTCGCCGTTAACGTCCGCGCGCCGTTCTTCCTGATGCAGGCGGCAATCAAACTGATGGTGGCGAACGGCACGGAAGGCAGTATCGTTAATATCATCACCATGACTTCCCACGGCGGTCAGAGTTTCCTCACCACCTATGCCGCCTCCAAAGGCGCGCTGGTCACGCTGACGAAAAACGTCGCCTTCAGCGCCATGCGCAACCGCATCCGGGTCAACGGCCTGAACATTGGCTGGATGGACACCCCGCACGAAGATGATATTCAAAAGCAGTATCACCAGGCTTCCGACGACTGGCTGGAAAAAGCCGAGCGCGAACAGCCATTTGGCCGCCTGCTGAAGCCGCGCGAAGTGGCGCGCGGCGTGGCGTTTTTACTCTCTGAAGAGTCCGGGATGATGACCGGCGCGGTGATTGATTTCGACCAGAACGTGGTGGGCTGCGGCGATGACGGCGCGCCAAAACCCCAGCAACCGCTGAGCCTGTAAGGAGCTGAGATGAACGCTATCTATCTGCAGGAAAAGCAGCTGAAAGTTGATGAGTTTGCGGCGGTTTGCCGCCAGACGCTGCGCCAGGATGATTATCCGTTAGCGGCAAGCAGCGAGCTGAACGTGCTGATTTACCGCGCCGACTCGCTGTTAAGCGCCGCGCGTGACGATCGGAAAGCGGTACTGAGCGAGCTGCACCGTGCACTCTCTTCCGGCCCCGGCGTATTTGTGGTGAAAGGACTGTATGACAACCTGGCCGCGGTGGACCGCAGCAGCCAGCTGTTTGAAGCGATCCTGAAAGATGAAGCCGCAGCGGGCGGCGGCGGCGATCACTTCGCCAAAGCGGGCAGCAACGGCCGCATCTGGAACGCGCTGCAAAAAGTCGCGGAGCGCGATGCCGACGCCTTTATTGATTATTACGACAATCCGCTGCTGGCGATAATTTGTGAAAGCTGGCTGGGGCCGGGCTACGAGATGACCGCCCAGGTGAACCAGGTACGCCCCGGCGGCAAGGCGCAGCAGCCGCATCGTGACTACCATCTGGGCTTCCAGAGTAATGAGGTGGTCGAACAGTTCCCGCTGCCGCTGCAAATTCTGTCGCAGTATCTGACGTTGCAGGGCGCGGTGGCGCACACCGATATGCCGATTGAGTCCGGACCGACCCAGCTGCTGCCGTGGTCGCAGCAGTATCAGGCGGGCTATCTGGCCTGGCGGGACCCGGAGTTTATTACCTATTTCCAGCAGCATGCCATCCAGCTGCCGCTGCACAAAGGCGACGGGCTGTTCTTCAACCCGGCGCTGTTCCATGCGGCGGGCAATAACGTTACGCAGGATCGCGTGCGCACCGCCAACCTGCTGCAGGTGTCATCCAGCTTTGGCAAAACGATGGAGAAGGTTAACCATATCAAGGTGCTGCAAAGTATTTATCCGGCCCTGCTTCAGCGCGAGCTGCCGGAAGATAAGCTCAGTGCCGTTATTGCATCCGCTGCGGAGGGCTACTCATTTCCAACCAATCTGGATACCGATCCGCCGCTGGGCGGGCTGGTGCCGCAGACCCAGCAGGCCCTGTTGTTACAGGCGCTGCGAGAGAAGTGGACGCCGGTACATTTCAACCAGCAGCTGGCAGAGCATACGCAGAAACGTCAGGCATGATGTCGGATGAGGAAACAAAGGACTGTGCTGATTTTGACATTCGCCTGCTCTTTGCCGTGCTGATCTGACAGCGGTGCTTCAATCGATCGTGCCCCGTAACGTATAACGGGGCACGATCCTGCAACCGTCACTCACTGCCCGTAATACGCATTTGCCCCGTGCTTACGTAAATAGTGCTTATCCAGCAGCACCTGCTGCATATCAGTAATCCCCGGCATCAGCTGCCGCGAGAAGATACCCATATAGGCGACTTCCTCCAGCACCACCGCATTGTGCACCGCGTTATCCGCATCGCTGCCCCAGGCAAACGGGCCGTGGGCGTTGACCAGCACCGCCGGAACGGCTGCCGGACTGATATCGCGCGAGCGGAAGGTTTCAATAATCACTTCGCCGGTATTGTGCTCGTAATCCCTGGCAATTTCCTGCGCCGTCATCAGCCGCGTGCAGGGAATTTTGCCGTAGAAATAGTCGGCATGGGTGGTGCCCCAGGCGGGCAGATCCAGCCCGGACTGCGCCCAGATGGTGGCGTGGCGCGAGTGGGTATGCACGATGCCGCCGATGGTTTCAAAGGCACGATACAAGGCCAGATGCGTTGCCGTATCGGAAGAGGGCTTCTTGCTGCCTTCCACCACGCGGCCGCTCTCCAGATCCACCACCACGATATCGTCCACCGTCATCACATCGTAATCCACGCCGGAAGGCTTGATCGCCACGCGGCCGCTGGCGCGGTCAATTGCGCTAACGTTGCCCCAGGTAAAGGTCACCAGATTATGGCGCGGCAGGGCGAGGTTGGCCTCGAACACCTGTTCTTTCAGAGACGTTAAGCTCACAGTAATCCTCCTTCCTGCATTTTTTGTTCAATCCAGCGCCGCGCCTGTACGATCTCGGCCACCGGCTCTTCGGCTTTTTCGGTCCACATTTCAATCAGGAACGCGCCGCGATAGTTAATCTGCTTCAGCGTGCGGAACACGCTGACAAAATCGACGCAGCCTTCGCCAAACGGCACGTCGCGGAACTGGCCCGGCGAGTCACTGGTAACCGGCAGGGTGTCCTTCAGATGGATCGCAGCGATGCGATCGATGCCCAGCGCCAGCTCGGCGCTGACGTCGTTGCCCCAGGCGCTGAGGTTGCCAACGTCCGGGTAGACGGTGAACCACGGCGAGGCCAGCTGGCGATCCCAGTGCTTCCACTTGCTGATGGAGTTCATAAACTCGGTGTCCATGATTTCCACCGCCAGCATCACCTGCGCTGCCGCCGCGCGTTCCACCGCCCAGGCCAGCCCTTCGGCGAAGCGGGTCACGGTGCCTTCATCGTGCGATTCGTAATAAACGTCGTAGCCCGCCAGCTGGATGGTGCGGATGCCGGTGTCCTTTGCCAGCTGGATGGCGCGATCCATCAGATCGTACGCCTGCTGGCGAACGGCCGGATCGCGGCTGCCAAACGGGAAGCGGCGATGGCCGGACAGGCACATCGATGGGATGTTGACCCCGGTTTCAATCATCGCGTCCACCAGCGACAGGCGCTGTGCTTTGGTCCAGTCCAGGCGCGCCAGGCGGGCATCGGTTTCATCCACCGACATCTCAACAAAGTCAAAGCCGCAGGCTTTCGCCAGCGCCAGACGTTCCGGCCAGCTCAGGTGCGCGGGCAGGGCTTTTTCATAAATACCTAACGGGTGCTGACGCATGTTATTTCCCCCAGATGCTGTCGATGGCCTGATGGAACTCGGCGGCGGTGGCCAGCCCGTTGGCGCTTTCGGTCAGCGCGCGGCCGACGATAAAGGCACGCACGTCGATCTCTTTGAACTGCGGCAGCTCCTGCGGGGTGATCCCGCCGGTCACCGACAGCCCGAAGCCGAGGTCGGAAAGCGCCTTCATCGCGTCAAGATCCTGCTGGCTCCAGCGCTGCCCCTGCGCCTGCGCATCGCGGCCACGGTGGTAAATCGCCTGCTTCAGGCCGAGGGCGCGCCAGCTGCGGGCGTCGTCCATCGTCCAGTTGCCGAACAGCTCAATCTGGATCTCGCCCTGGTAGCGCTGCGCCACCTCATGGGCACTGGCAAAGGTGGCCAGCGGCGCGGCGCAGATCACCGTCATCCAGTTAGCCCCGGCCTCAAACGCCAGTTCGGCCAGCGTCGATCCGGCATCGGCGACTTTAAAATCGGCCACCAGAGTTTTCTCCGGCAGGCGCTGGCGCAGCTGGCGCACCGCTTCCACGCCCGCGCTGAAGCAGAGAATGGTGCCTGCTTCCACGATATCGACGTGCTCGTGCAGGCGATCGGCGGCATCAAGGGCGGCATCCAGCCGGGTATGATCCAGCGCCAGCTGCAGTTGAGGAACAGAGGAACGGCTCATGAGTTACTCCTGGTTGGCGGCAATCAGCGCCGTAATAAGTTTCTGATAGCGATGGTATTTTTTCTGGTAAAGCGCGTGGTTTTCGGCGTTTGGCTGATAGCTGACGATCGCCGGGTCCAGCGCCCGCTGCGCCTGCTGTAGCGACGGTTGCGCGCCGGTTCCGGTCATCGCCACCAGCGCCGCTCCCAGGCAGCCGCTCTCTTCAATCTGCGGGATCTCCACCGGCAGGCCGCTGATATCGGCAAACATCTGCATCCACTCGGCAGAGCGCGTCGGCCCGCCAGTCAGGCGCAGGGCGCTGACGTTGGGGAAGCGTTTGAGAATGCGGTTCAGGTGGGTCAGATGCGAGAACACCACGCCTTCATAAATTGCCTGCACCAGATGGCCGCGCTGGTGGCCAGCCTGCAAACCGTAGAAACTGGCGTGCAGATTAGCTCCGGCGTTGTTGCCGTAGAGGAACGGCACGAACAGCAGCGAGCTGGCTGCCGGGGGCAGCTCCGCCACCCACTGATTCAGCTGCGCGTAGTCGTCAATGCCCCACTGCTGGCAGAACCACTCCAGATTAGCGGCGGAGGTCGGGCTGGCTTCGTGAACGATGTACTGGCCGTCAATGGCGTAGCGGCCATACACGAACGGATAGTCCACTTCATCGCTCAGGCGGTCGGTAATGCCGCTGGTCACCGACCAGGTGCCCATCACCGCGTTGAGCCGCGTGTCGTCGTACAGCCCGGCGCACAGCGCGGTGGACACCACGTCAAACAGTCCGCCCACCACCGGCGTGCCTTCCGCCAGCCCACACTGCGCGGCGGCGGCGGCCGTAATGTGCCCGGCAACGTCGCTGGAGCCGACGATTGGCGGCAGGGCGGGCAGGATCTCCGCAATCTCCAGCATCTCCGCCAGCGCGGGCGACCAGTCGCCCTGCTGCATGTCATAGAGATTGGATTCAGAAATATTGGTTTCTTCGCAGGCCCGTTCGCCGGTCAGGCAGAAGCGCAGATAGTCGTGCGCCATCATCACGCTGCCGATCGCCGCATAGCGTTCCGGCTCGTGATCCTTGACCCAGCGTAGCAGCGAAACCGGATGACCGGTCCAAAGCGTCTGACGGGTGACCGGATAGAGCGCCTGCGGCACGCCCTCGCGCTGCCAGCGCTGAACCAGCTCCAGCGCGCGGCGGTCGGAGGAGAGAATACCGTTGCCCAGCGGCTGGCCCTGCTTATCCAGCATAAACAGGCCCTTACCCTGAGCAGAGATCCCCATGCCGCGCACGTCTGCGGCAGCGATACTGCCGTTTTCCAGCACCTGACGGATCACCGTGGCGGCAACTTGCCACAGCTGGTTCATATCGCGTTCCGCACGGCCCGGTTCCGGCACCAGTACCGCAAGGTTTTGCCGCGCCACCGCCTGTTCACGGCCTGATGCGTCATACAGCCCGGCCTTAATAAAGGTGCCGCCGCAGTCCAGCCCCAGCCAGTAACTCATGCGGCCCCCTTCTGCGGTGCATCGCAGCGTGCAGGCAGGGTCAGCGCCAGTACCGAAGCAATCGCCAGTGAGATCGCCAGGCTGTAAACGCCGGCGTCTTTACTGAATTCGGCAATCAGCACGCCAACCATATATGGACCACAGAAGCCGCCAAGGTTGCCCAGCGCGTTAATCACGCCGCGTGCGCCGCCCGCCACTTCGGCGTTAAACAGGCGTGGTGGAATACTCCAGAACACCCCGGCCGCCGACTGAATAAACACCCCGCAGCCGACCAGCGCGGCGTAGGACCACCAGATATGCGCTTTCAGCAGTACCGACAGCGCCATGCAAATAGCAAACCCGGCCAGCGGCAGCGCCACAAACAGCTTGCGGCGCCCGGTGGCATCGGACAGCGACGAGAATATAAACATGCCGAAGATCGCGCCAACGTACGGCAGGATCGCCAGCCAGCCCACCTGTTCTATATTGCCGTTGGTCAGTCCTTTCAGGATGGTCGGCAGCCACAAGGTATAGCCGTAGATCCCGGTCTGATAGAAGAAGTTGACCATAATCAGCCGCCACATCACCGGTTCACGCATCACCTGGCGCAGCGAGGCCTTACGGGTATTTTTACCTTTGATTTGCAGCTGTTCGTCATGCAGCGTTTTGATCAGATAGTTCTTTTCGGCCTCGGAGATCCACTTCGCCTCCTGCGGTCGGTTGCTGATGGTGAAGCACCACAGCGCCATCACCACCAGCGACAGCCCACCTTCCACGAAGAACAGCATGCGCCAGTCCCAGCTGGTAATGATCCAGCCGGAAAGCGGGGCGGTGAGGATCCCGGCGATCGGCACGAACATGATCACAATCGCATTGGCGCGGCCGCGTTCAGAATCGGGGAACCAGTTGCCGATCATTGTCAGCACCACCGGCAGCATGCCCCCTTCGGACACACCCAGCAGGAAGCGCAGCCCCAGCAGCTGATACTGGTTGGTGGCCATACCGGTGAGGACGGAGATAACCGCCCAGGCCAGCAGCGACCAGCCGATAAAACGTTTACCGTTGCCGTAGACCGCCAGCTTGCCGCCGGGAACCTGCAGGAACAGATAACCGATAAAGAAGATCCCGCCCGCCAGACCGGCCATTGAGGCGCTGATCCCCAGCTCGTCATCCATACCGCCCGGCATAGCAAAGGCGATATTCACGCGGTCCATATAGGAGATAATGCAGGTGATCAGGATCGGCGGAATAATACGCAGCCAGCGCGTGTTAGGAATGGACGCGCGGGATGCCACAGAACTTGAGGTCAGGCTCATAGCGTACTCCCGGAATTAACGAACTCGGTAAGAGGGATCTTGACCACCACTTTGCGGATCGCCTGCGGGCCGTCGATCATCAGGTTTGGCCGATGAAGATCCTGCGGGAAGAACACGGCGAAATTGCCGGGCTTCATCAGCAACAGGGTTTCGTTTGGCGCATCGCGGTAGAAAATAATGTCGCGATCGGCGTTGTACGGCTGGTGGATGGCCAGCTCGGCTTTTTCCGTCGCCACGCCAATCAGCTCCTCACCGTCCACCAGAAACTGCACGTCAACAAAGTGGCGATGGGCTTCCGGGAAGCTCTCGCTGTGCGGGCCGGTCTGTAAATCCAGCACCTGTACGACCCAGCCGGTTTTATCGTGCTGATAGCGTCCGGCGGCCATCGCCCGCAGATCGTGGCGGGCCAGATAGTCCACAGCACGGGCAACGGCGACAGGGTAGTGGTGCGCTTCGGTATTGTTGATATGTCCAAAAATCATCGCGTTGCTCCTGTTACAGCGCCTGAATACGTGCCCAGACGCGCTCGTCGACCGGAATGCCCTGCTGCTGGTTTTCAGCGCGGATGCCGGGGAATTTATGGCCCGGCAGGCGGATGGCCTGCTCGCCGTTGGCGCGTTCGGCACCGCTGATGGATTCAATAATGCGTGCCAGCTTGGCGTCGCGGGTTGGGCCGTCGATCAGTCGGTCGACGTCAATGGCGATAAATACCTGGGAAATACCGAATTCGTCGCCGTTGTCCTGGGTCACTTCGGTGACCGATGAGCCGTTAGAGAGCAGGGTGGCCAGCATATCCAGCACGATGGAGAGCGCGGAGCCTTTCCAGTAGCCCATCGGCAGAATGCGGCGGTTTTCCTCAATGGTGGCCGGGTCGCGGGTGTAGTTGCCGTCGTTATCAAAGCCGCCGTCTACCGGCAGGGTTTTGCCCGCCAGACGGTTAATTTCCAGCATGCCGTAGGAGAACATCGACATCGACATATCTACCATGGTGATCGGCTCGCCCGGTACGGCAACGATCAGCGGGTTGGTGCCGATAGCACAGTTTTTTGCGCCCCACGGCGGCATCACCGCAATCGAGTTGGTCCAGCAGATGCCAACATAGCCTTTCTCAGCCGCCTGCCAGCCGTAGCTGCCGCCGCGCATCCAGTGGTTTGCGTTACGCAGCGCCACCAGGCCGATGCCGTGGCTGTCGGCCAGCTCCATCGCGCGATCCATCATGTCGGTGGCGGTCAGGTTGCCGATAGCGCGATGTGCATCCCACTGTTCAATCGCGCCCAGTGAGAGAATTTTTTCCGGGGTTGCCGTCGGCACGATATGCCCGGCATCCAGCTGCTGAATAAAGCGGGGGAAGCGGTTCACGCCGTGGGAGTAAACGCCGCTTTCACTGGTGTCGGCAAACAGGGTGGCACAGGCTTCGGCCTTCTCCGCCGCCACGCCGCGCGCCAGTAAAGCGCGCAGGAACTCCTGCTTTAACTGCTGGTAGCTGATTCTCATGCTGCTGTTACTCCCCGCTGGTGTGTGTTTCAATATGTGGAATGTCGTTCCAAATAAATCCTATGAGGTTATCGGAATGAAGTCAAAAAAACGGGGGGTGAATTTAGTGTTAAAAAACAGATAGATAAAATTAATGTCAGCTTCTGTGATCGTCGCCACACCCGGTCAAAAACGGGCATGGCAAAGCCGACAGCAAAGTTTCCTCTGCTGTCGGCTACGTGATGATGACTGAGGTCTGCGGCGCGGCCGGTACAGCCAGTGATTCGGTAAGCGCCACCGTTTCCCCCTTACAGCCTGATTCGCACCCGGTACAGCGAACGGGTGGCGGTGATATACAGCTCGTCGCCGTCCGGGCCGCCGAACGTGCAGTTAGACACGCATTCCGGCAGCGGGATCTTGCCGATGCGGTTACCGCTGCTGTCGAAGGCGATCACCCCGTCGGCACAGCTGCACCAGACGTTGCCCCGGCGGTCAACGCAGAAGCCGTCCGGGATCCCCGGTGCGACCTCGGTAAACCACCTGCCGTGGCTCAGCCGGTCCCCCTCCACCTGGTACACCCGCAGCTCGCGGCGGCCCAGGGTGGGGAAATCAATCACCGACATATCCGCCACGTACATCAGGCTTTCGTCGGGCGAGAAAGCCAGCCCGTTAGGACGCTGCAAATCGCTGGCGGCGATGGTCAGTTTGCCGCTGACCGGATCGAAGCAGTAGAGATAGCAGCCGATCACCTGACTGTGGGCGTGATAGCCTTCGTCATCGCTGGTGATGCCGTACGGCGGATCGGTAAACCAGATGGTGCCGTCCGAGCGCACCACCACGTCGTTAGGCGAGTTAAAGCGCCTGCCGTCCACCTTCTCCACCAGCATAGTGACGCTGCCGTCGTGCTCGGTACGGCTGATGCCGCGTCGGCCGTGCTCGCAGCTGATCACCCGCCCCTCGGCATCGCGTGCGTTGCCATTGGCGAAGTTGGAAGGTGAACGCCATACCTCCAGCTCGCCGTTGCGCTGCCAGCGAAACATGCGGTTGCCCTTAACGTCGCTGAACACCACCGCATCCTGCTGCGGCAGCCATACCGGCCCTTCCGCCCAGATCGCCGGGGAGCAAAGCGTCTCAATAACCAGATCGTCGGTGATTGCCATTGTTCTGCCTCCGTTACTTCACGCCCCAGATGGTTTTGTAGTGGCCCTGATAGTCGTTCTGCGGGTCGTAATGGTTCTGCGGACCGCCGTCGCTGCCGATATTCTCTTTGGTGATCAGGTGCGCGGGGGTGACGTAGCCTGACGGCGGCTGCCCGGCAAAGGCGCGGTTAAATTCGTCCAGCAGCTGCCAGCCGTGCAGCTTCAGCGGCTCGGCGACGGTGCCGATCTGGCTGTCACCGCTGCGAATGCGCTGGAAGGCGGAAACCGATCCGTCACCGGCGGAGACGTTAAACGGTGCGTTGCTGCCGCCTTTACCGGCGGTTTTCAGCGCCGGGGCCATAAAGTCGAAGTAGAGATCGTTAATCGCCAGCGCGTACTGGAACTTATCGCCATATTTTTGCAGCAGGCTGAAGGTCATTGACGGCATGCGGTTGGCGGTGTCGGCCAGCGGCGTATCGATAAACTCCACGACCTTACAGCCGCTGCACTTCTCGATCTCCTGCTTCATGGTGTTGGCTTTATCCAGCGCGATTTGATACAGCGAATCGGTGAAGATCAGCACGCTGGCCTTGCCGCCGGAATGCACTACCGCATACTGCGCGGTCAGACGCGCCACCTCGGTTGAGTCCGAGGTGATGTTGGTGGTGACGCCGTACTGCGGAATCGGCCCCGGCTGCGGCACCGCGTGCCAGGCCATCAGCACGATTTTTTGCTGCGCGGCCTTCTTCAGCAGCACCTTCGCCACGTTCGGGTTCCAGCCGCCGATCACGATGCCGTCCGGGCGCTGGGCAATCGCCTGATTCAGCGCGGCTAGCTGATCTTTTACCGAGCCGCCGCCGTCCAGGGTATCGAGCTTCCAGCCTGCCGCCTTCGCGGCTTCGCTCAGCCCCTGCTGCACGCCCTGCACGCCGCCGTTTTTCATATCGGAGGCGATGAAAATCACCTTTTTATTCGCCTGTAGCTTAGGGCCGGTGGTCGGTCCGTCCCATTCGGTCACGCTGGCGGTGGCTTTAGTCACTGCCGCTGTGGCCTGGTCGAGATAACTGTCTGCGTGTGCCGGTAGGGCGGCGGCCAGCAGAGTACTGAGGGTTAAGGCAAGAACGTGAATTTTCATAGCTGACTTCCTGTAGTGGCGTTTTGGTTATTGTCAGGAGGCGTTGCCGGGGCGCTCTGGCTGCGAACGACGGCTTTCTGGTTTAACATCCGGCGGCGCTGGGCGTAGCCGGCAAGACTAATGGAGAGCAGCAGGGTGGCACCGTTGAACAGCGGTTCAACCCAGAACTCACCGCCAAACTGCTGAATACCGGCGATACCGATCGCCAGAATGGCAATCCCGACCACCGTACCCCAGACGTTGACCCGTCCCGGGCGAATAGTGGTACTGCCGAGGAACGCCCCGACCAGCGCGGGCAGCAGGTAGTCCATCCCCACGCTGGCCTGGCCGACGCCCTGTTCGGCGGCGATCAATACGCCGCTGAAGCCGGTCAGCACGCTAGAGGCGATAAACGCGCCGATAGTGAATTTATTGACCGCAATACCGTTCAGCCGCGCCGCCGCCGGGTTACCGCCCACCGCGTACATGCAGCGGCCAAGCGGGGTATGTTCGGTGATCAGCCACAGGACAATGGCCACTGCCAGCACGTAGAACGCGCCAATCGGGATGCCGAAAATTTCGGTGTAGTGCAGGGCAGTGAAGGCGTCGGGCAGATCGCCGACGATCTGACGGCCGCCGGAGTGCCACAGCGCGATGGCGTATAGCACGGTGCCGGAACCCAGCGTGGCGACAAAGCTGTCGATATCCGCCAGCGCCACCAGAATGCCGTTCAGCAGGCCGTACAGCGCGGAGATGGCCAGCACGGTCAGTACCGCCATCTGCCAGGAGAAGCCGTACTGCACCTGTAACGTAATGGCGAGGATGTGCCAGAGGACGATACCGAAACCGACGTTAAGATCGATTTTACCGACGATCATCGGGATCGTTGCGGCCAGCGCCAGCAGGGCGATCTTGGCCTTGCTGGAGAGGATCGCCTGGAGGGTCAGCATACTGGCGAACGACGGCGACAGCGCCGAGAACATCGCCACCAGCAGCACGCACAGCAGCAGCAGGCCGTAGCGGGTGACGATTTGCATCGACCACGGGCCTGCACCGTGCTGGCTGAGACTGACCCGCTGCTCCAGCGCGGTCGATTTGACGGACGTTTTAGACATAGATCTTCTCCTGCCACCGCCTGCGGGGTGGCGTTAAATTTCACACGGTGGCGACGGTGGATTCGCTGCTGGCGGAGGCCAGCTCAAGTAGGTTGGCAAAGCTGACGCGATCGTTTTTCAACTCGCCGACGATCTGCCCGCGGTTGAAGACCAGCGCCCGGTTGCAGATATGGGCGATCTCCTCGAAGTCGCTGGAGATCACCAGCACAGCCACGCCTTCTGCCAGCGCTTTGTTCAGCAGGTGATAGATCTCTTCACGTGCGCCCACGTCGACGCCCGCAGTCGGATCTTCCAGGATCAGCAGCGGCGCATTGAGGTGCATCCAGCGCGCCATCACCACCTTTTGCTGGTTGCCGCCGGAGAGGGCGCTGATATCCAGGCTGACGTCCTTCGGGCGGACGTCAAACAGCTGCATTTTCCACCAGCTGGCCCCCAGCTCGGCGCGGCGTCCGTAGTGCGACAGCAGGCGGTGACCGCTGGCGCAGGGGTTGATAAACAGGTTTTCACGCACGCTCATCGACATCACCAGGCTTTCGCCGGTGCGATCCCCGGCCACCAGCGACACGCCCGCCGCCATCGCCTGCTGCGGCGAGCTGGCCTGATAGTGTTGCTTGCGGAAGGTAATGCTGCCGCCGGTACGCTGACGCAGGCCGAACAGCAGGCGGCCAATCTCTTCCTGCCCGGCACCGCGCAGCCCGGCCAGCGCCAGCATCTCGCCGGGCTGCAGGTTGAAGGATACGGGGCCCACTTCATCAATGCAGACGCTGTCGAAGGCCAGAACCGGATCGGCTTTTTCCGGCAGCGGCTCGCGCTGGTTGCCCTCTACCGCTTCGCCGACGATCATTTCCACCAGGTTGCGCAGGCTGTAGTCGCGGGTGAAGCCGCCCGCTACGCGTTTCCCGTCGCGCATTACGCAGACGCGGTCGGCAATTTCGATCACTTCGTCCAGGCGGTGGGTGACGTAAATCATCCCCACTTTTTTACTTTTCAGGCGTTCGATGACGCTGAACAGATGGCGGACGTCGTTGGCAGGCAGCGAAGCGGTGGGCTCATCCAGCACCAGCACTTCGGCATTGACGGCCACCGCACGGGCGATAGCCAGTAGAGACTTTTCGGTGCGCGACAGTTCGAACACGCGTGAGTCCGGGTCGAGGGCGATACCGACCTCTTCCAGCGCCTGGCGGGAGCGCTCGCGCACCGCTCGCCAGTCAATCAGCCCCAGCCGACGGGTAAAGCCCATCACCAGCGCCATATTTTCGGCCACCGTCATCCACTCGATCAGTCCGAGGTCCTGATGAATAAAGGCGATGGGCTGGCGCTGGGCGGTTTTCAGCGCGGCGGCGGAGGTAATGGTGTCGTCGTGGAAGCGGATATCGCCGCCGTCGCGTGGGTAAACCCCGGCGAGGACTTTGATCAGCGTGGATTTTCCGGCACCGTTTTCGCCCAGCAGCGCCAGGACTTCACCGGGATGAACCTCCAGGCTGACGTCGTTGACGGCGATGTTGCCGCCAAAGCGTTTAGTGATATGGCTCAGCGTCAGAACCGCTGCCCCGGGTGTATTCTGCATAACAGTCTCCTGCAACAACAGACAAGTATCAGCGGCGGCGACAGCTTAATAAAAACACCGCTTGTTCCAACATGCGAAATCAAGTTTCAAAAATAGTATTCTTACTGAGGGCGGAAAGCAAAGGTGAGGAAGTTTTATTTATTTATATAAATCAGATGGTTATTTTTAATGTTATAGAACTGTGATGAATCGCTCACTTCGCTTTTGCGCTTTTAACCGTCTAATATGGAGCATTGTCAGTGTTGAAACGTCGTTCCATATTCACAGCCGCAGAGGCATGAGTTACCATCAGACAAAGCCCCGTAAAGGGTGTGCGGGACATTAAGAGGAAGCGTGAATGAGCGTAAAGGCGGATACCGCAAAGGACGATAAAAAGGATCAGCCGGCTGGCACCCAGAGTCTGTTTCGTGGCCTGCAGCTGATTGAGATATTGAGTAATTACCCCAACGGTTGCCCGCTGGCGAATCTGTCAGAACTGTCCGGGATGAATAAGAGTACCGTTCACCGGCTGTTGCAGGGGCTGCACAGCAGCGGCTATGTCACCCAGGCGCCGTCGCCCGGCAGCTACCGACTGACTACTAAGTTTATTTCGGTGGGGCAGAAGGCGCTGTCGTCGCTGAACATCATTCACGTTGCGGCCCCGCATCTGGAAAAACTCAATCTGGAAGTGGGTGAAACGGTAAATTTCTCCAGCCGTGAAGACGATCATGTGATTCTGATTTACAAGCTGGAGCCGACGACCGGTATGCTGCGAACCCGAGCGTATATCGGCCAGCATATGCCGCTGTACTGCTCGGCGATGGGTAAAATCTTTATGGCCTGGGGCAGTGAAGAGTATCCGGCGCACTACTGGGAAACGCATCAGGACACAATCCAGCAGCTGACAAAAAATACCATCACCACGCTGCCGGAGATGCTGGACGAGCTGAAGGTGATTCGCCAGCAGCAAACCGCGATGGACAGGGAAGAGAACGAGCTGGGCGTGTCCTGCCTGGCGGCACCGGTGTTTGATATTCAGCAGCGGGTGCCGTTTGCCGTTTCGGTGTCGTTGCCGACCGCCAAGCTACAGCAGGTTGGGGTGAAAAAGCTGATGGCACCGGTGGTGGCCACCGCCAGAGCCATCTCCGCCGAGCTGGGGTTTAATGGCTGATCCCGGCATGGCCGGATCGCCATGTTCGCCGGTTGTTGAGGTTGAGAAGGCAGCAAAAGGGGCGATGGCCCTGCCGATTCTGCCGTTTGTTCAACCGACCCGGCTTCTGCCGCCGTCCTGCGCGTAATCGTGACGTGCGGAGTTACGGATGATGCGGAACCGCTGCCGCTTCCCCGCTCATCCCGCGCTGGCGGCGCATCATCCGCCGCAGCGGGTAGAGCATCAGCAGGCCGTAAATACCCCAGCCAATAAACCATACCAGCCCGTTTTCATTGCTGCCGGTTAGCTGTGCCACCACGCCAAACCCGTACGGGCCGATAAAGCCACCTACAATGCCGAAGGCGTTAATCCACGCGATGCCGACCGCCGCATCGGTACCTTTCAGCAGCCTCGCCGGGAAGCTCCAGAAAATCGGCTGACCAGCGAAAATACCAAAGGCGGCGAGGCACAGTGCCAGCATGCGCCACAGCGGATCGTTAAATACCACGCTGAGGATTAGCCCGGCCACGCTAAGCGCCAGCGTCACCCCAATATGTAAAAACGGTGTGTTGTGCCTGGCTGCCGATCGCGGCACCACGATCACCGCCACGGCCGCCGCCAGCCAAGGCAGGGCGGAGAGCAGCCCGGTCATCATCACTGAGGTACTGAACTTATTGATAATGCTCGGCAGCCACAGCATCAGGCCGTAGCCGACAATCGGATAGCACATCAGGAAGGCAATCAGCATCATGATGCGGCGATCCTTCATCACCCGCAGCGGGTGCTGATGCTGACCGGGCGCATCGGTGACGCCGTTTTGCTGCTGCTCCTGCTGAATATCGCTGGCGATCTGGCTGCGCTCCTGGTCGTTCAGCCAGTGCGCCTGCTGCGGCGTATTCGGCAGCGAGCGCAGGACAATCAGCGACAGCAGCACCGGCGGCAGGCCCATCAGAATAAACAGCCACTGCCAGCCCGCCAGTTGATACAGGCCGTCCATCTGCATAATCAGGCCGGAGAGCGGGCTGCCGATCACCAGCGCCAGCGGATTGGCGAGGAAGAAAATGCCGATGACCTGACCGCAGCGCGAAGGCGGGAACCATTTCGTGATGAAGTAGATAATGCCCGGATAGAACCCGGCTTCGGCCACGCCCAGTAAAAAGCGCAGCGCGTAAAATGACCATGGACCCTGCACAAAGGCCATCAGAATGGTAATGATGCCCCAGGTGACCAGAATGCGGGAAAACCAGATCTTCGGCCCGAATTTCAGCATCAGCAGATTGCTGGGTACTTCGCAGAAGGCATAAGAGATAAAAAACAGCCCGGCGCCTAGGCCAAACGCGGCGGCACTCAGACCCACATCGGCCTCCATCTCCAGCCAGGCAAAACCTACGATCGTTCGGTCGATAAAGGCAAACAGATAGCAGACCACCAGCAGCGGCAGCAGATAGCGCATGTTTTTGCGATAAACGTGTGTGCGACTTTGAGCGTGATGTGTGTCCATGATTTTCCCCCGGCGAGTGATTCACCTGACTCGTTAAGCTTAATGGCTGTAAATGCGCCAACGGTGGGAGAGACGGTTAATTTAACAAACTGCGAGCCAGCTCAATATTGCGAAGAGGAAAATGAAATGAATAAACCATCTTCTTTTTAATGAGTTAATCAGGGAAATACCACCTTCAGGTTTATCGGTGGAATATTTTTTTCGCCAAATCGTCGGTTTCACCCTTTCCATTGTGCAACGATTGTTTCCTGTTGGAAACAATAGGCGGGATTGTGCGTTTATTGTTGCAGGAAAAACTGGTTGTGGCAGGATGGTTTCAACGGGTGATTACCCTCCTAATTTAAACCGAATCCGAAGGTGTCATGATGAGCAATAAAGTTGTTAACTGGAATGGTGGCTTACAGCCGGAAGCCGTTGAAATCCTGTCTGCTGACGGTGGCATGATCGTTTGTCCTACCAAAGTGGGCTACATCATCATGACCTCTGATGCGAAAGGCCTGGAGCGTAAGTTCGACGCCAAGCAGCGTAACCGTAACAAGCCAGGCGTGGTGCTGTGCGGCTCGCTGGAGCAGCTGAAAGAGCTGGCTCAGCTGAACCCGGAAATCGAAGAGCTGTATCAGCAGCACTGGGACAAAGACGTTCTGCTGGGCTGCATCCTGCCGTGGAAAGAAGAAGCCGTAGCGCGCATTCCGGAAGACGGTTCTAAAGACCTGATGATGGACCGCCGCCAGACCAGCTGCTTCGTCATCAAGTTCGGTGTGCCTGGTGAGAACCTGGCAAAAGAACTGTGGGAAAACCACGGCAAGTTCTCCTTCGCCAGCTCGGCTAACCCGTCAGGTAAAGGTAACCGTGGCCTGGTAGAAGGTATCGGCGAGCGTATCGAACAGCACGCTGACCTGATCATTGCGGCAAACGACTACGTGAAATCTATCCAGCCTAACGAATCTGAAAAGACGCGTTACGAGCAGGGTGTGATGGTCGCGATGGTGGACGAAAACGGTAAGCTGGTGCCAGAGCAGAAAGGCGAGCGCAACATCACGCCATGCCCGGTACTGATCCGTAAAGGTCTGGATGTGGATAAGATCATGTCAATGCTGTCTGACATCTTCACCACCTGGGATTACCGTCACGGTAACTACTACTGATTATCGCTTCTGCGCCTGAGACGATGGCAGATGCTGTTATCTTCAGGCGCGAATAACGCGAAAATCAATCAGCGCCCGCTAATGCGGGCGTTTTTTATTGTCATCTCCCGGCGTGAATCCGGCTCGTAAATTACTGCCATTTCCCGGCCTGAATCCGAAATGTTAATTACCACTCAGCGCTTTTTGCAGTGCCTCAACAAATAACCTCACGCGCGGGGAAATATAGCTGTCCGTTTTCATCAAAACGTAGGATTTATAAATATCCATTTCCCAGTCCGGCAGTACCTGAACTAATTTACCCTCATCGACGGCTTCCTGGGCAATATAGCTGGGTAAATACGCGATGCCGGTCTGGGCTATAGCTGAATTCACCAGCGCAATACTGTTGTTGGCACGAAATCTGCTGCGGACTTCAATATCTTTTTTCTGTTTTTCTTTTCTGAAAGGCAGCGAGATCGTGTGGGCCGGGCCGCGAAAAAGAATAAAGTCATGGCGGGTGAGATCGTCCGGGCTGGTAATCTCAGCGTGTTGCCGCAGGTAATCCGGCGCGGCGTAAATCCCCCAGGTAATGTCCATCAACGGGCGATAGTTTCGGTGGCCGGGAAGCTCACGCTTAATCACCACCGCCAGATCGAAATTATCGTCCTCAAGGCTGACCGGGCGGTCGGTGAGGTCAAGATCGACGCTGACGTGGATATTGCTGGCGACAAAGCGATTCAGTACCGGCACGATGCACTGGCAGCCAAAGGTGACCGGGGCCACCACGCGCAGGCTGCCGGTGGGCTCTTCGTGGAACTGGCGGATAAACAGGTCGGCGCTTTTCACCTCGTGCAGGATACGGTAGCAGTAGTGATAATAGGTCATGCCGACTTCCGTCACCTGAATCCGCCGTGTTGTGCGGGTTAGCAGCTTCGCCCCCAGACGCACTTCCAGCGCCGAAATTTCCTTGCTGACCGAGGATTTTGCCAGCCCGAGCACCTTTGCCGCTTCGGTGTAGCTCAGCGTTTCCACCACTTTGGCAAAAATAATCATTCCGTGCAGGTTTTCAAAATCGCTCATTATTATCCCGGATTGTTCTTAAGGAGAAACAATAAAGAATACTAGCATATTTCACGTTTCCGACGCACAGAAAAGAGATAGGGTAATTACAAACAAATGTAAGCAGTCGGAAAATAATAGCGCAGAGAGATAATTAACATGGGTCAGACAATCAACCAGAAAATACTCGCCCGAGCAAGCGGGTGCGAAAGCGTGACGCCTGGAGAAATAGTTTGGGCGAAGGTGGATGTATTAATGTCGCACGATCCCTGTATGCCGGGTGTGGCCAGCGTATTTAAAAAAGAATTTGGCGAACAGGCGAAAATATGGAACCCGGAACGTTTTATTCTTATTCCTGACCACTTTGTTTATTCTGCCGATCTGCAGGCGAATCAGAATATTCGCGTGATGCGTGAATTTGCCCGCGAGCAGGGCGTGAAGTATTTCTATGATGTGGGCACACCCGCCTATAAGGGCGTCTGCCATATTGGTCTGGCTGAGGGGGGCCATACGCGCCCGGGGGAAGTGCTGCTGGGCACCGATTCCCATACGGTTACGGCCGGTGCGTTTGGCTGCTTCGCGATCGGACTGGGGATCACCGATGCGGCCTATGCGCTGGGTACCGGTGAGATCCCGCTGAAGGTGCCGACCACCATTCGGGTGAACTATCACGGTGAGCAGCCACAGCAGGTGCAGGCGAAAGACCTGATTCTCGCCCTGCTGCGTGAACTGACGGTGGATGGGGCCACCTACGAGGCGATTGAGTTTGCCGGTCCGGTGATTGACGCAATGCCGATAGAAGAGCGCATGACCATGTGCAATATGGTGGTGGAGTGCGGGGCTAAGAACGGCATTATGGTGCCGAATCAGGCCACCCTCGACTACCTGGCGGCGCGCACCACGGTGCCTTTTAATGTGGTGGAGGCCGATGCCGATGCGGTTTACAGCCGCGTTGTCGACATTGATGTCAGCACTATGCAGCCGCTGGTGGCTAAACCCCACTCACCGGACAATGTGGTATCGATCGATACTTTGCAGCAGGTGGAAATCTCACAGGCCTATATTGGCTCCTGCACCGGCGGCAAGCTGGCGGATTTTGTTGCCGCCGCTCGGGTATTGCAGGGCCGCAAAGTGGCGATCCCGACCTTTGCCGTTCCGGCCACCAAAGAGGTGTTTCATCAGTTGATCGTCACCCGCATTGCGAACCAGTCAATCTATGAAATCCTGACCGCTGCGGGGGTGAATCTTTCATCCGAGCCCGGCTGTGCGGCCTGCTGCGGCGGGCCCGCCGATACCTTCGGCCGGATTAATCAGCCGATTTCGGTGATCTCCACCACCAACCGTAACTTCGTGGGCCGTATGGGGCACAAGCGCGCCAACATCTATCTGGCCTCCCCTTATGCGGTAGCCGCCGCTGCGGTGCGCGGCACCATAACCAATCCTGTTGAGCTGTTAGGAACGCCATCATGAAAAATATCATCAGCGGAACGGTCTACGTACTGGGCGACAACATTGATACTGACCAGATCCTGACCGCCGAATACCTGAAGGTGAATCCCTCGACCCCGGAGGGCTACGCGCAGTTGGCGGGGCTGGCGATGTGTGGTCTGCCGGAAGGGGCGCTGCCGTTTCTGGATGCCTCCGGCCAGCGGACGGCGCATCCGATTATCGTTGCCGGCAAAAACTTTGGCTGCGGATCTTCACGTGAGCATGCGGTGATTGCGCTGGGCGCGGCGGGCGTGCAGGCAGTACTGGCGCAGTCCTATGCCCGCATTTTCTTCCGCAACTGCGTGGCGACCGGCGAGGTGCTGCCGCTGGCTTCGGCCACGCGGCTGTGCGATCGCCTGCGCACCGGCGACCGGGTGGAAATCGACAACGACGCGCAGACCGTCACGTTGCTGGACAGCGGTGAAACGGCGGCCATCGATCCGGCGGGCGAGCTGGCGAACATCGTCGCGGCGGGTGGGCTATTTGCCTATGCCCGCGCCAGCGGTAGAATCAAAAGCGCATAAATTCCCCGCTACAAAGCAGCAGGGCCGCGGTGAGGCGGCCCTGAGGGATTACCTGGCGGAGATAGCCAGCGCGCCACCGGCAAAGACAAACAGGCTACCGGTTGAGCGGTTGAGCATCCGCAGACGTTTCGGGTTAGAGAACAGCCCGGACAGGCGACGACCGGCGCAGGCATAGCTGAACATAATGCTGAAATCCAGCGCGGCCCAGGTGATTGCCAGGGTAGCAAACTGCAACGCGTGCGGCTGGCTGGCATCAATAAAGTTCGGGAACAGCGCGGCGAAGAACAGCAGATCTTTTGGGTTGCTGATGCCGACCATAAAGCCCTTACGGAACAGGCGCAGCGCGCTCGGCGCATCTTCCATTTCTGGGGTGGCCACCGGCGTTTCATGACTGTTATCGCGCCATGCGGAAATACCCAGCCAGACCAGATAGGCGGCACCGACCACCTTCAGAATGGTAAAGGCGGTAGTGGAGGCGGCCAGAATAGCACCCAGACCCAGCGCGGAGGCGGTCATCAGAACCATAGCTGCCAGCACGCCGCCGACAACCGTTGCCAGCGCATGTTTGCGGCCGAAGCGCAGGCCGTGGGTCATGCTGATTAAAGCCGACGGGCCGGGAATGGCAATCAGTGCGGCAATCACGCCGGTATAGGCCAACCAGAGGTGGAGCGTCATACAGGGTCCTTTCATTGAAAACCCTCTGCCTGAGGGTTTTTAGCGATAAGCGATAAATGGATTTCGTTGAAATACGAAGGAGCGGTAGTTTATTTTCTCGGCAGTGAGAAGTAAATCACATGCGCAAGATTTTCCATTATCGCTACGGCTGGCGCTGTAAAACGTGCTCGCCGGTTCCCGCCTTCAGTCGCAGATTGTCCAGTAATGCCAGCAGCGACAGCAGGCTGACGGCGATAAACGCCCAGGAAAAATCTACCGGCAGCGGCTGCGAGTGCGTCTGTAAAGACATCGAGGCGCGCAGCGCCAGCGCGGCAAAGGCGATACCGGCACTCATGCTGAACTGGAAGAACATGCTGAACAGCGTGGAGGCGGCGCTCATCTGCGGGCGCGGCACGTCGGCAAAGCCCAGCGAGTTATAGCAGGTGAACTGCATTGAGCGCGACAGCCCACCGATAAACAGCACCAGCGCCAGCAGCGGGTACGGCAACGCCGGGGTAATAAAGGCGCAGACGGCGATGGCCGCCGTGCTGATGACGCCGTTGACCAGCAGCACCTGCCGGAAGCCCCAGCGGCGCATCACTGCGGTGGTGAACGGCTTCATTGCCAGATTACCGGCAAACACCCACAGCACCAGAATACCCGCCTCCATCGCCGACAGACCAAAGCTGACCTGGAACATCAGCGGCAGCAGGAACGGAATGGCGTTGATAGCGGCACGAAACAGCGAGCCGCCCTGTAGAGTGCTGCGAAACGAGCTGATGCTGAGTGCATCCAGCGGCAGCATCGGGGCTGTTGCGCGGCGCGCATGTCGCCACGCCAGCCATGCGCTGAGGCTGCCCAGCAGCAGCAGCGCCGTGCCCGCAAGCAGGTGACTCTGGCCCAGCGACTCCAGCCCGGCGATCAGCGCGGCGCAGGCGATGGCGGTCAGCAGAAAGCCTGCTAAATCGAAAGGGCGCGGCTGGCCGCGTTCGCCTTTGGGGATCAGCCAGAAGGTACAGATGAGTGCTGCAATACCCAGCGGGATATTCAGCCAGAAAATCCACGGCCAGTGGCCGACGGTGACGATTAGCCCACCGAGAGGCGGGCCAAGCACCGGAGCGATCAGGCCGGGCCAGGTGATCAGCGCGATCATTCGCACCAGATCCTGTTTTTCCGTCACCCGCAGCACCAGCAGCCTGCCCACCGGCACCATCAGTGCACCGCCGATCCCCTGCAGCACGCGGCTGAAGGTAAACATCGGCAGCGAGGTACTCAGGCCGCAGAGCAGTGAGGCGAGGGTAAACAGCACGATGGCGCTGGCAAAAATACGCCGTTCGCCAAAGCGGTCGGCCAGCCACCCGCTCAGCGGAATAAATACTGCCACCGCCAGCAGAAAGGCGGTTATGCCGACGTTCATATCCACCGCGCTGACCGAGAAATCACGTGCCATCTGCGGCATGGCCGTCGCGATTACCGTAGCATCCAGGTTTTCCATAAAGAAGGTGACGGCCACCAGCAGGGCGATCCACCAGGTTCGTGGTATCGGTGCAGTGGGCGAGGTGGCGGGCGTGCCAGATTGCATAATGGCTCCGTAAGGCCGCTGAGTGAAAAAATGCGGCCGCTTAAAATTTACAAACACGTAACATAACAGCTGCCGTTCACTGCGCCCAGCGGGGCGCGTCAGCGCTGGGGAAAAACGTACTAATCTGCTGTTCGCACTGAAGTTTGCCGCGAAAAAAGCTGGGAAACCCGCATACGGCAAAACAGTGAGCCGGATCACACTAAATGACTGTTATTCGGGGGCTATTTTTAATCAATACGGCAGGAAGCTGAATTTGTCAGTTTATGTTTATTCATTCTCCCTGATATTTTCTTTTTTTTATAAAAAAACCATATTTAATTTTTCATTTATTTTTTGAAATAATATGTCATTAAGATTAATAGAAACATCGGGTTGCGTGAAGAGACGCCGGTACTATACTTATTATCAGTACGATAAATTCATCATGTGAATTCTGCCTATTATTACCGGCAGCAGGAGGCTTTTATCACTTTCAATCACACTGAGACGATGACTAACATTCCCGGCGAATTTGAGAACTGGTATCTCGACTACGAAGCCGGCCCCGAAGCGGTGATGGAGCCGCAGCCGGAGCACATCCGCGGCCTGCCGGTCTCCGATATCCTCACGCCGTCGGACCGCTATCAGGAACTGTTTTTTGCGGTGCAGACGTCGCGCATCTTTAGCGACAGTAAAACCTTTGCTGACTGCGCGCCAAAAATAGATCCGGAACGGATTATGTTTCGTTATTATCTGGCGCGTGAACGCGATGATTTTAATCTGCATAATTTCGTGCTGGAGAATTTCGACCTGCCGCAGGTTAATGAAAGTCATTATGTTTCCGACCCGGAAAAAACCATGGCGGAACATATCGACGCGCTGTGGCCGGTATTAACCCGTCACCCGAAACAGCACTGTGAATATTCCTCGCTGCTGCCGCTTCCGAAGCCCTACGTAGTTCCCGGCGGGCGCTTTGGTGAAACCTACTACTGGGATTCCTACTTCAGCATGCTGGGCTTTGCCGCCGCCGGGCGCTGCGATCTGCTGCGCAATATGGCGGACAACTTTGCCTGGATGATCGATCGCTACGGCCATATCCCCAACGGCAACCGCACCTACTATCTCAGCCGTTCGCAGCCGCCGGTCTTCGCGATGATGGTGGAACTGTTCGAAAAGAACGGCGTCAACGAGGCGCAGCGCTATCTTCGCCATCTGAAAAGCGAGTACGCTTTCTGGATGGACGGCCAGGAAAATCTGGAGCCGAATCAGGCGTATCGCCATGTGGTGATGCTGCCGGATGGCGCGGTGCTGAACCGCTACTGGGACGATCGCGATACCCCGCGCGACGAGTCTTATATTGAGGACGTGGAAACCGCACGTGACTCATCGCGCCCGTCCAGCGAAGTGTATCGCGACCTGCGTGCCGGTGCGGCGTCGGGCTGGGACTATACCTCGCGCTGGCTGAGCGAGCCGGGCCGTCTGGCGAGCATTCAGACCACCAGCATTATCCCCATCGACCTGAACGCGTTCCTCTACAAGCTGGAGATGGCGATTGCCCGACTGTCGGCAGCCAGGGGAGACGAGGCCACCGCCGAACGCTATCAGCAGCTGGCGTACCGTCGGCAGGAGGCGGTGAACCACTATCTTTGGGATAACGACACCGGCCTGTACCGCGATTACAACTGGCGCGACGGCGAGCAGGCAACGTTCTCCGCCGCCGCCGTCACCCCGGTTTACGTCGGCATGGCGAGCCTGGATCAGGCCAACCGTACGGCCAAAGCGGTGCGCGACTATCTGCTGGCACCGGGCGGCCTGCTCTCCAGCATGGAGCAGACCGGTGAGCAGTGGGACAGCCCCAACGGCTGGGCACCGCTACAGTGGATGGCGGTGAAGGGCTTCAGCATTTACGGCGACGAGAATCTGGCACATGAAATCGCCAGCCGCTGGCTGAGAACCGTGTCATCAACCTATCAGCAGCACCATAAAATGGTGGAGAAGTACAACGTCAGCGGTGATGCCGCGCTGCTGGGAGCCGGGGGGGAATACCCGCTTCAGGACGGATTTGGCTGGACCAACGGCGTCACCCGCCGCCTGCTGGAGATGTACCCGGAGGGATAGCTATCACTCCTGCTAATTATTCTTCCTGTTTTATAAGCTAATAACCTTATTTCTCCGCGATTAATCATGGTATTACTTGGGGATAAACGCCTGATTAATCCGGAGATCTACCATGAAAAAACTCACCCTTACCGCGCTGGCCCTGCTGGCCGCCTTTAGCGCCTCCTCGCAGGCTGCCGAAACGCTGCGCTTTGGTGTCGATCCGACCTTTACCCCGTTTGAAAGCAAGGCGGCGGACGGATCGCTACAGGGGTTTGATATCGATCTGGGCAATGCCGTTTGCCAGCATATGCAGGTGAAATGCGTCTGGGTGCAGACCGCGTACGACGGCATTATTCCGGCTCTGCAGGCGCGTAAATTCGATGCAATCCTCTCAGCGATGGCGATGACCGACAAGCGCCGCCAGCAGGTGCTGTTCACCGATATGATCTACAACGTGCCGAGTGCGCTGCTGACGTCTAAAGCCAGCAAGCTGCTGCCGGATGCGGCGGTGCTGAAGGGGAAAACCGTCGGCGTGGCGCAGGGCACCACCCAGGAAGCCTTCGCTAAAAGCGTCTGGGAAACGCAGGGTGTGCAGGTGGTGAGCTATCAGAACGAAGCGGAAATTTATCCGGATCTGGCCTCGGGCCGCCTGGATGCCACCTTTATTAACGCCGCAGCGGCCGAAACCGGCTTCCTGAAAACCCCGCAGGGCGCGGGCTATCATATCGCCGGTGAGCCGATGTACGACCAGAAATACTTCGGTGAGGGCATCGGCATCGGCCTGCGCAAGGACGATACGGCGCGGGTCGAAAAGATTAATCAGGCGCTGGCCGAACTGCATAAAAACGGCACCTACGATAAGTTAGCGAAGAAGTACTTCAGCTTTGACGTCTACAAGCGCCCGGAATAAGTGATGACTACGACAGTTCTTCCTGATTTCACCGCGCAGCGGGCGCGTTTTCTGGCAGCGGTGGCGCGCAACGGCGGCACCGTAACCCGTTACGACCATCCGTTAACCGGCCCCGCCGGTGAAGCGCTTTCAACCGATGTCGCGGTGCTGGGCCGCGCCGATGCGCCGCGCGTGATGCTGATTATTTCCGGTACGCACGGCGTAGAGGGCTACTACGGTTCCGACAGCCAGATCGCCTGGCTGGACGCGCTGGAGGGCCAGGCGCAGCCGGATGACGTGGCGGTGGTGCTGGTTCACCTGCTGAATCCGTGGGGCACCGCGCACCTGCGGCGGGTGAATGAAGATAACGCCGACCTTAACCGTAACTTTATCGACTTCGCCGCCGGAGCGCCGGAAAATGCGACTTACCGCGAACTGCACGCGATCTACACCTGCCGTGACGTAAACGGCCCTGAACGTGCCGCCGCCGATGCCATGCTGGCTGAGCAGTGTGCCGTACGCGGATGGAGCGGGGTGAAGCAGATCGTTGAAGCCGGGCAGTATCAGTTTGCCGACGGCATCTTCTTCGGCGGCAGCCGCGCCAGCTGGTCGCACCTGACGCTGAAGCAGATTATCGCCAGTCACCTCCAGCATGCGGAGCGCATTATCAGCTTCGATCTGCATACCGGTGCGGGAGCCTGGGGGCACCCGATGCTGCTGGCGATCGCCGAGCGGCCTTACCCGGCGCTGGACGAGGCGCGGCAGATTTTCGGCGAGTGGCTGACGGTGCTGATTACCGGCGCGGGCCGCGACAGCGAAACCGGCGTCACCGCCACGGCCACCGGCTATCTGTCACAGTTCCTGCTCGATAATCTGCCGGATACGCAGCTGATCCAGCTGGTGGTGGAGTGCGGGACCTATGCCGGGGATGAAATGCATCGCCGGGTGCGCGACGACCACTGGCTTCATCTGTACGGCGAACCGGCGAGCGAGCAGGGGCGGCAGCTGAAATGGCAGCTGTTTGAGGGCTTCAATCCGCAGGATGCCGACTGGCAGGCGCTGGTGGCGTTCCGCACCCGGCAGATCTTCCAGCGCGGCTGGGCGGCGCTGCTCGCCGCCCGCTAAGGTCTAAGGCGTCCGTTAAATGCTAGAGGCGCCCGTAGAAGGTCATACGGGCGCTTTCCGACAGCGCAATATCCGGCTGTGCATTATAGGCCAGCACCACCAGCATACGGGTGATATCGCCTTCGGTTGGCGTCACCCGGTGCAGCGCGTTGCGCCCGCGAAACAGCACCAGATCCCCTGGTTCAATCTCCAGCTTTTGAACCTCCAGCTCGCCGTTCAGCACCTTACCCACGCCGTCAAAATTCATCTCTCCGGCCTCCGCATCGCGCAGATGGCTGACGTATTCAAACACGCCGCCCGCTTCCGGTTTCTGGATCAGCAGGGTGATGGCGAATGACGAGTTGTCAAAATGCCAGCCCAGCTCCTGGCCGGTATGCGCATAGTGCAGATTGATCGATGACAGGCTGTCGGCGTAGGGATACAGCTGCTGTTCGTCCAGCACGCCGCAGAGGAAGGCTTTGAATTCCGCAGAATCGTACAGCTTACGCAGAGGCGAATCTGCCGGGATCTCTTCGTCGGTAATACAGCCTTTTGACGACACCACCTGGCGATTGCGCGGATGATCGGCGGGCAGAGTTTCATCGGTTTTTTGCAGATAAACGTTGTGCTGACTTTTGGCGTAGAAGGCCAGATGCTGATTTTCATCTCCCTCTTTTTTGATGATCTCCAGCGCGGCAGGGGTCAGAAAACCGCGCAGTACCAGCGCGCCGGAGTCCGCCAGCTGAAGGCGACAGCGTTCGGTGTAAGCGGCATCATTAATCGGGTGAGCGGGCAGATTCAGGAGAGAAGTCAGTGCGTTCATCGGGTTCTCGTCAGCGGCGGAGTGTGAACTTCACTCTACGGCTTCACCCTGCCGCTGACTATCTGTTTTTGCAGGTATTTTACGCTTTTGCGATCGCCGCCGCGCCGCGCTAAACCGGGGGTTTTGCCAGCGCGGCCAGGCTGCCTTCCTGTGCCAGCAGCGAACGCAGCGGCGCAAACAGCGGCTGTGGCAGATCGGCGGGATCGAACCACTGCCAGCCCGCGCATTTTTCCGGTTCGCAGCGCTGCGGCGTGCCGCTGGCCGCGTGGGCCAGCACGAACAGCGTGACGTAATGCTTCTGCTCGGCGTGGAAGACGTCATTGGTAAACGGCCCCAGCGCGGTGTCGCCGAGGATCAGTCCGGTTTCTTCCAGCACTTCGCGGGCAGCACACTGCTGCGGGGTTTCACCAAATTCCAGATGGCCGCCGGGGGCCGACCAGTAGCCCTCGCCGTGGTTGCCCAGACGCCTGCCGAGCAGGATTTTGCCGTCGCGAAAAATCAGTACGCCAACGCCGATGCGGGGTTGAGGCATGTTTGTTCTCCCTGAAATAAAACGATCGCCATGATAATAGCCGCAGTCGCGGGCTGATTCACATTATTGATAATCTGTGATGCAAACGGTACTCAACTCGCGGCGGGGTGACTATGCTGCCAGTGGGATAATTTGAGCTTTTTCAGGAGAGCTGCAATGAGTGACAGATTTATCAGTGCCGATCGGATACGCGACCGCTTTTCTAAAGCCATGTCGGCCATGTACCAGGCGGAAGTGCCGCAGTACGGCACGCTGCTTCAGCTGGTGCGGGAAGTGAATCAGCAGGAATCAGCGCGGGATTGCAGCGCGTTATCCCCGGAAGAACTGAATCGCCTGAGCGTGGAGCGCCACGGTGCGATTCGTCTGGGAACCGCGGCCGAGCTGGCCACCATGCGCCAGCTGTTTGCGGTGATGGGCATGTCGGCGGTGGGCTATTACGATCTCTCTGAGGCAGGCGTACCGGTCCATTCCACCGCTTTTCGCCCGGTCAGTGAAGCCTCGTTGCTGATCAATCCCTTCCGCGTTTTTACCTCGCTGCTGCGGCTGGAGCTGATTGACGATCCGGCCCTGCGCCAGCGGGTGGCCGATGTGCTGGCCCGCCGCGATATCTATACGCCGCGCCTGCGCGAGCTGCTGGTTTTGTGGCAGCAGCAGGGCGGATTCAGCGAAAGTGAAGCGGAGGAGTTCGTCAGTGAAGCTCTGGAAACCTTCCGCTGGCACCAGCAGGCGGCGGTGGATCTGCCAACCTATAACGCGCTGCTGGCCCAGCACCGACTGATTGCCGATGTCGCCTGCTTCCGTGGGCCGCACATCAACCACCTGACGCCGCGCACGCTGGATATCGACCGCGTGCAGCAGCTGATGCCGGAGTACGGCATCAGCCCGAAAGAGGTGATTGAAGGCCCGCCGCGCCGACGCTGCCCGATCCTGCTGCGGCAGACCAGCTTTAAGGCGCTGAATGAAGAGATCCGTTTTTCCGACCGCGAGCAGGGCACCCACACCGCCCGCTTTGGTGAGATCGAACAGCGTGGCGTCGCCCTGACCCGTAAAGGCCGCGAGCTGTACGATCGGCTGCTGCGCGAGGCTTCAGCGCAGAAGTTCAGCGATAACGCCGCCCACCAGCAGCACCTCAGTGCCGTATTTGCCGCGTTTCCCGACAGTGATGCCGAACTGCGTCAGCAGCAGCTGGCCTTTTACCGCTACCGGCGCAATCCGGGCGTTGCGGCACAGCCGGGGCAGGATCTGGAGGCGCTAATCGCCAGCGGCGCGGTGAGTGCCGAACCGATCATCTACGAGGACTTTCTGCCGGTCAGCGCGGCGGGGATTTTCCAGTCCAATCTGGGCAGCGACACCAGCAGCGTCAGCAGCGGCAATCCCAGCCAGGCGGCATTTGAGCAGGCGCTGGGCTGCGCGGTGCAGGATGAGTTTGCGCTGTATCAGCAGCTACAGCAGGACTCGCTCGATCGGCTGACTGAGGCGCTGAGTTAGGAAAATGTTCTCCATGCAAGGTGTCGTGGTGCAGGGATGAGGGTAATCCTGGCCGCGGAAACTGAGATTTACCGCCCAAGTACAGTAAATCTCGTCATTCAGGCCGTTGGGATGAGGGCTGTCGATGTGGCTGCAAGCGCCTGGCTGTGCAGGCGCTGAGAAGCGAATCAGTTGGCGAACGGCGCACTGCCGGTCAGTACGCGCTCGATAACATTAAGCGCGCCCTCGTCGTTATTGCTCTCGGTGTGGTAGCGCGCAACCTGTTTGACCGCAGGCTGCGCGTTAGCCATCGCAAAACCGAAGCCCGCATGCGCCACCATCTCGATATCGTTACCGCTGTCGCCGACGGCAACCACTTCTTCATCGGCGATGCCCCACTGCCGCTGCAACAGCGCCAGTCCGTGAGCTTTGTGCACGCCGGGAATAATCAGATCGACAAAGCCAAAGCCGCTGGAAACCGGGGTGACGATACCGTCCAGCGCATGGCCGACGTGTGCCATCAGTTCAGGGATCTTTTCGTCCGGCAGATTCAGCGAAAACTTAAAGACGCTTTCATTCAGATGGTCAAAGCTCTCGCGCAGTTCAAGGCGATGGTAGTGTTTTGACATCAGCGTCACCAGCGCATCCGGCGAAGATCCCAGCATCCAGGCGCTGCGCGGGCCGCAGAGCACCACGTGAACGTCCGGGAACGCCGACAGCACCGTCAGCACGCGCTGCACGCGATCGGCACTGAGATCGCCACAGAACAGCGTCTGCCCACGATCGATAATGTAGGCACCGTTTTCGGCGACGAAGGTGATCTCATCGCGGATTTCCGGGAAGAAGCTGATCAACTGGTAATACTGATTGCCGCTGGCCACCACAAAACGGATGTTTTGCTGTTTGATTTGCTGATACTGCGCCAAAAACCGGGCTTTGTTATAGGTTTTCTGGTCTGAAAGAAAGGTGCCATCCATATCGACGGCGATCATTTTAATCACGGTTCCATGCCCTGAAGTAGAAAAAACATCCGCTATTTTCGTCGGAAAAGGTGCAAAAAAAAAGAGGTGAATTTTGCACCTTTGTGCCGCTTTTCTTTCGTTTTTGCGATGCAGGCCGAATAGCGGTGATTGTTATCGCTCCTCATGTTTCATAATATGAAAGTAATAATTTACTAATGAAAGTTTTTTGCTGTCGGGCGTACGGCACTGTGGGGATGAGATGAAAGAGCGGCATCGGCTGATTTTGGATCGGGTGGAAGAAAAGGGGAAGGTCAGCATTCAGGATCTGGCGCTGCAGTTCGCGGTATCCGGCGTGACGATTCGCAAGGATCTGGTTGAGCTGGAAAAGCTGAATTACCTGACCCGGACCCACGGCTATGCGGTGTCGCTCAACGATCTCAGCGAGCGGGTCAGCAGTAATTTCAGTACCAAAGAGGCGATGGCGAAGCGCGCGCTGGGGCTGCTCTGCGAGGGCGACACGGTGTTTATTGAAGCGGGTAGCAGTAACGCCCATCTGGCCCGCGAAATTGGCCGTTCCGGGCTCGATGTGACGGTGATTACGCCCTGCGTGTATGTCGCAAACGAGCTGAAGAACTGTCATCAGGAAGTGGTGTTAATCGGCGGCGTGCTGCAAAAGCGCAGCGAGTGCCTGGTGGGGCCGCTGACGCACCTGTGCATTAACAACATCAACTTTAACAAGGTGTTTATTGGCATTGATGGCTACAGTCCGGAACACGGTTTTACCGGCCGCGACGTGATGCGCGCCGAGAACATTCGGCTGGCGATTGAAAAACGGGTGCAGAATTTCGTGATTGCCGAGTCCGCCAAGTTTGGCAAACTTTACCCTTATAATGTGGCGAAGCATGGCGATATTGATACGATTATCACCGATCGGCATCTTTCCGCAGAATTTGTTGGCAGCTTAACCGGGCAGGGCGTTAAGGTGCTGACCGCCTGACCGCCTGACCGCCTGACCGCCTGACCGCCTGACCGCCTGACCGGTGGTTCGGCGCGTTGGGTTTTTTTATGCGGTGGCTAATTCGGGCATTTTTCTTTCATATTTTCTTTCCTTTGTTTCGAAACCCTCCGCTATAGAAAACTCAACTTGCGATATATAAATATTTCTGCCCTTATTTTGACTATATTTCAATATATACAACGAGTTATATTTAATTTCCCCAGTATTTCTACAATGTGATAGCGATCGCGTTTTATACAAAGATACAGATTTATTTTTTAATGAAATAAAAATATATTGCATATGAAACTTTTTTATTGTGAATCGCATTTTGCACCGGAGGTCACCATGGAATTCTATTTAGATACCGCTGACGTTGCGGCAGTAAAACGTCTGGCGGCCGTTCTGCCGATTAAAGGCGTCACGACAAACCCAAGCATCGTTTCGCGCAGCAAGCGCCCGTTAAGCAGCGTGCTGCAGGAACTGGTGTCGATTTTGCCCGCAGACAGCACGCTGTTTGCCCAGGTTATCGCCCATGATGCCGCCGCGATGGTGGATGAAGCGCTGCATCTGCGTGAAATCGTCCCGTCGCTGGTGGTGAAAGTGCCGGTAACGCATAATGGTCTGACGGCGATCAAGGCGCTGACCCAGCAGAATATCCCGACGCTGGGCACCGCCGTATACGGCGCAGGGCAGGGGTTCTATGCTGCACTGGCCGGGGCCAGCTACATTGCGCCTTACGTAAACCGCGTGGATGCGCAGGGCGGCGACGGCATTATGCTGGTTAAAGAGTTGCAAAGACTGCTGTCGCTCCACTGCCCGCAGAGCAAAGTGCTGGCGGCCAGCTTCCGTACGCCGCGCCAGGTGCTGGACTGCATGCTGGCAGGATGCGAGTCGATCACCGTCGATCCGGATGTCGCCGAACTGTTCCTGCTCGATCCGGCAGTCGACAGCGCGCTGCAACGCTTCGATCAGGACTGGACGGCGGCCTACGGCGAGCTGAAAATTTCCTGATTGGCTGATTGGCTGATTGGCTGATTGGCTGATTGGCTGATTGGCTGATTGGCTGACTGGCTTAGCGTTTATAAAAAGGCGAACCCGATAAAAGGGTTCGCACTGTTTGAGTTTATAGCGGTTTTCCGCGACGTAATTGGGATTTGAATGACGGGTTCATACGTCATCCGCTTCCCGGCTATTTTGCTGCCGTTATCGCGTCCTGAGCCTGCGCACTGCGCCCCCACATTCTCACCACAAAACTACCGGCACCGGCCACGGTCAGCAGCGCTACCACGCCCGGCCAGCCTGCACGTTCCAGCATCAGGCTACCCAGCGCAGAACCGACGGCCATACCGATAAAGACCCCGGTGAACATCAGCGCGTTCAGACGACTGCGTGCCGCAGGTTCCAGACCGAAAATCAGCGTCTGGTGGGACACCAGCGTGGCCTGCACGCCAAAATCAAAGCCGAGAGCAGAGACAACAATCAGCGCCAGCTGAGCCGGAACCGGCAGCAGCGGCAGCAGGAACAGCGCGGCAAACGATACGGTCGCCAGCGCCGTGGCCAGCCGGGTCACCATGGCCGGGCCGTGGCGATCGGCGAGCATTCCCGCCAGCGGTGCGGCCAGCGCACCTGCGGCACCGGCCAGGCCAAAGGCACCCGCCGTGGCGCTACCCAGACCGTAATGGCTGTGCAGCATCACCGCCAGCGTTGACCAGAAGGCGCTGAAGCCAACGGACAGCAGGCCCTGTGCCAGCGCTGCGCGGCGCAGTTCCCCGTGGCGCAGCCACAGATGACGCATTGACGCCAGCAGCTCCGGGTAGCTCATCGCGGTGCTCGGGGCGATATGCGGCAGGCGACGCCAGAGGATCAGCGTAATCGCCAGTACCAGTACGGCGGCAAGAATAAACATTGTGCGCCAGCCTGCGTACTGCGCCACCACACCACTCACTACGCGCGAAAGCAAGATCCCCAACAGCAGCCCGGTCATCACCGTGCCGACGGTTTTGCCGCGCTGCGCTGCCGGTGCCAGATGGGCGGCAGCCGGAACGATATCCTGCGCCATGGTGGCGGCAATTCCCACCGCCAGGCTGGCAACCAGCAATACGGTGATATTGCCGGCGGCGGCGCTAAGCAGCAGCGCGAGGGTCAGCAGCAGCCCTTTAATGCTGATAATGGTGCGACGATCGTGGCGATCGCCCAGCGGGGCCAGCAGCAGTATCCCCAGCGCGTAGCCAATCTGCGTCAGGGTCGGCACCAGGCCGCTGGCGGTCACGCTGGCGTGCAGCTGGCCGGATAAAATTTCCAGCATCGGCTGGCTGTAGTAGATCGAGGCGACGCTGAAGCCGGCACCGGTCGCCAGCATCAGCACGGTCGAAGCCGCCAGCGGCCGTTCGTTATGCGATGGATGTGTTTGCGTTGACATGGTTGTTACCCGTTGTTCGTTTCATCAGAAGTTGCAGGTATTTTTCACCGTTACGATAACGGTTGGTAGTCGCCTGCCAGGTAGAACTGTTATACGATGGGCGTATGAGCAAAGACATATTACCCGGCGTTGACCGTATAGAGCTGATGCAAACCTTTGTGCGCATCGTTGAAGCAGGCAGCCTGTCTGCGGCCGCCCTGCGCCTGTCGACCACCCAACCTACCGTCAGCCGCCGCCTGCAAACGCTGGAAAAGCTGCTGGGTCTGAAGCTTTTGCAGCGCAATACCCACGTGATGAAGCTGACTGAAGACGGTGAGCGCTGCTACGCTCATGCGCGTTCGCTGCTGGAAAGCTGGCAGGGGATAGAGGACGATCTGCGTGGCGTGACGGAAGAGCCGCAGGGCGTGCTGCGCGTGCTGGCCCCGCATGCCTTCGGCCAGGATCAGATGATCGCGCCGCTACAGGCCTATTTGCAGCGCTATCCAAAAATGACCGTGGACTGGATGCTCAGCGACCGCACGCCGGACTTTATTGCCGAAGGCATTGACTGCGCGGTGCACGTTGGGCCCATTACCGAACCGTCGGTGGTGGCGGTTCTGGTGGCCGAAGTCCCGCGTATTGTCATCGCCTCCCCCACGCTGCTCGGCGATCGTTCGCTGCCGGAACGGCCGCAGCAGCTCCAGGATCTGCCCTGGCTGGCGTTGAGTACTTTTTATCGCCACAGCGTGTCGCTGACTCACGATGCCAGCCGCGAGGTGCAGCGTTTTGATATTCAGCCGCGCCTGCTGACCGATAGCCTGTATGCGCTGCGTAATGCGGTGCTGGCGGGGATGGGGGTCGGCATTGCCTCATCGTGGATGGTGCAGCAGGATCTTGCCGAGGGAAAACTGCTGCATCTGGCACCGCAGTGGCACGCGGCGGCGCTGCCGGTGTATCTGGTCTATCCCCACGCGCGCTACTATCCCGCCCGCCTGCGTATGTTTCTGGCGATGATGCGGGAAACCATGCCGGCGCTGACCGGCACCCAGCATCCGGCTTAGTGCCGCGCGGCATCTGAGACGAGCGGCGGTTCGGCAGATCGTTGGCGGAAACGGGGATGCAGCAGCATTAGCATTAGCGCCATCGCCAGACTGATCAGCCCCGCCCACAGCATCGCGCTGCCAAAGCCACTGGCAACCGCGCGGGCCATTTCCTGCATCAGCCTTTCACCGTCCACGCTCGCGGGCCAGTGATGCTCAACGATTGCCGCGTGGGCCAACGCCTCCGGCTGGCTGAAGCGGGCCGCTCGCAGGCTGGCAGCCAGTACGGCCTGCGCATGAAGGTTCATCAGCGTACCCAGCAGGGCGATGCCCAGCGTCATGCCCGCCTGCCGTAGCGCATTCATTACCGCCGAGGCGATCCCGGATCGTTCCGTCGGCGCACTGCGCATCACCAGCGCACTGGTAGCGGGCATCGCCAGCCCCATCCCTGCACCCAGTATCGCCAGCAGCAGGCTCACGAAAAGCCCCGGACTACCGGCGTCCAGCAGTGGCATCAGTAGCAGACCCACAGCCATCAGCGCATAGCCGGTCACTGCCATCATCAGCACACTAAAACGGGCCGAAAGACGGCCAAAGGCCATCGCAACTATCGCCATAGCAATGAATTCCGGTGCCATGCGCCAGCCGGTTTCCAGCGAGTTCCATCCCTGCGCCTGCTGCAGAAACAGAGAAACAAAGAAGACGCTGCTGTAGGCGGAAAAGCCGAGTACCGCCGAAGCGAGATTGCAGAGGGTAAAGTCAGCCTTGTGGAACAGGTCGAGCGGCAGCAGCGGGCGGACGGCGAATTTTTCCACCCGCAGAAATGCGGCAAACAGCAGCAGCGCGGCGAACAGTGAACCGGCGCTCAGCGGACTGCGCCAACCGTGCTCGCCGCTGGCTATCAGACCAAATGTCAGTGCTCCCAGCCAGAGCACGCTCAGCAGCTGCCCGGCCGGGTCCAGCGACAGGCGCTCTTTCGAGGCGCTTTCACGCAGGCCATAGTGGCCCAGCAGCAGGGTGATTATCCCGATGGGCAGGTTGATCAGGAAGATCACCTGCCAGCCGGTGATATGCACCAGGATGCCGCCGAGCAGCGGACCGGCGACCAGCGACAGAGCGCTAACCGCCGACCAGATGCCAATGACCCGAATACGCTGAAATTCATCAGGAAAAGATCGAGTTAACAGCGACAGCGCCCCCGGAATAATCGCCGCTCCGGCGATGCCCTGAACCACCCGCCCCGCCAGCAGAGTGGGCAGCGATCCGGCAAACGCGCACAGGGCCGAACCCACGGTAAAAATCGCAATGCCGCACAGCCACACGCGCTTGTGACCGAAACGTGCGCTGAGCGGGCCGGAGGAGAGAATGCAGGCGGAAAGGCAGAGCGCGTAGGCATCCACCACCCACTGAAGCCCGGATAGCGTGGTATTCAGTGCCGCCTGCATTGCGGGCAGCGCAACGTTAACAATGCTGATATCCAGCGATGTCATAAAGGTGCCGAGGCAGATGGCTGCCACCAGCGAAACCCGACGTAAGCGGTGCATAGCGTCTCCGTGATCCTGTCATTTTATTGATAATGATTCTCAATATAGATAATGACTGACCGTCGGTCAATGAGTTGATGGCGGCTATTTTGCGGTTTTCTGGTCAAGAAAAGCGACATTGGTTACGATGGCAGCCGGGCAATACGGGACGCGAAAATGAATTCACCACAGGAAAATATACCGCCGCAGCCGCGCACCAAACCGGCAGAGGTTCGACTGGACGAGCTGATGGATGCCGCCGAGCGGTTGTTTATCACTAAGGGTTTTGAGGCCACCACGGTCAGTGAGATCGTGCGCGATGCCGGCGTGGCGAAGGGCACGTTCTATCACTACTTCCCGTCAAAAAATGAAGTGCTGGCCGCACTGCGCGAGCGATTTACCCGCCAGTTTATCGATCGGGTTCAGCTGGCGATGGATGCCTGCCCCGCGGATGATGCGATAGCCCGCCTGCACGCCTGGTGCAAGAGCTGCGTGGCGGCGTATCTGGACAGCATGGCGGTGCATGATGCGCTGTATCACGATCACCACTACCACACGCGCGGCAATCAGGATCGCGATGCGGTGCTGGACCAGGTGCTGGCGCTGCTGAACGAAGGGGTTACGCTGGGAGCCTGGCAATTGGATCAGCCCCGGCTGACCGCGATGCTGATGTACCACGGTATGCACGGCGCGGTGGACAATCTGGTGATCGATGAAGACGCCAGCCGCACCGATTTGGGCGCGCAGCTGGCACAGCAGTTTTTACGTTTGCTGGGCCGTGGCTAGCCCGCGTCCGGCATATCGCTAAATATCCGGGAACGTCATCTTAAACGCCGCGCCGCCCAGCTCGCTTATCTCACAGCTGGCTTTTCCGCCGTGGGCTTTGGCAATCGCCTGCACCACCGCCAGCCCCAGCCCGGTGCCGCCGCTTTCCCGTGAACGCGATTGATCGCCCCGGGTGAAGGTATTAAACAGGGTGCTGCCGATTTCCGCCGGGATGCCTGGCCCCTCGTCCTCTACCGCGATAGTGACACCCTCCGGGCTGCGGAAACAGGACACCATGACGACACCCTGCGTGGCGTAGCGGCGCGTATTGTCCAACAGGGCCAGCAGCGCCTGGCGAAGTCGCGCAGCATCGCAGTGCAGGGTGATGTCATCCAGCCGCAGCACCAGCGACAGTTTGCGCTCGGCCAGCGAAGGGCGCATCAGCTCCGCCACGGCGGAGATCTCCCGGCTGATTTCGCTGTCTTCACAGTGCAGCGGCATATGACCACTTTCCGCCAGGCTCAGCGTGCGCAGATCTTCAATCAGCCGCGCCAGGCCCTCGGTCTGCTTCACCAGATTGACGAACAGCGCGTGGTCGGGTGGGAATACGCCGTCGGCCAGCCCCTGTAGCCGCCCGCGCAGGATGGTCACCGGCGTTCTCAGCTCGTGTGCGATGGCCGCATTCCAGGTGGTGATCTCCCCCGAGGCCGTTTCCAGCCGCTCGGCCATGGTATTAAAGTCGTCCACCAGCGCGGCGGTTTCCGTCAGCCTGCGGTCACCGGCATCGGCGCGAGTACCGAGTTCGCCGCCGGCGATTTTACGCGCGCTGTCGGCCAGAGAGTTCAGCGGATACAGTACCTTGCGGGCAAATCTGACGGCGGTCAGGATCGCCACCGCCAGCGACAGCGCGGTTGAAATGCCGAACTGCATCCACTCGCCGGTAGTCGGTTCGTAGTCCACCGCCTCCATATTGGTAAACAGCAGCGCCAGGCCATACCACACGTAATACACGCCGAAAGAGATAATAATTGATGAGCAGGTGACCTGCGTCATCAGCACGATTAAATGGCGACTCAGGCCTGATCCCTTCATGCTAATCCCCCAGCCGGTAGCCGAGGCCGCGCACGCTTTCGGGTATGCCTGAAATCCCGGCCTCTTCCAGCTTTTTACGCAGTTTGCTGATGTGGCTGTCCACCGTACGCTCCAGGGTTTCTCCCTCGGCCAGGCAGTTTTCCAGCAGCTCAAGGCGGCTGAAGACCTTTTTCGGGTAACGCATCAGGTGGGCCAGCAGGCGGAACTCGGTGGTGGTGAGCGCGATAGCCAGTTCTTCCTCGGTTTTGATATTCACCACCCGGAACTCCTCGGGATAGAGCGCCAGCCGGGCGGTTTTTAGCACCTGCGGGACGGCCGCGATGGGGTGCGGCTGGCAGGCCGTGCGCCGGAGAATAGCGTGGGTGCGGGCCACGACCTCATCGGGATTAAACGGTTTTATTACGTAGTCGTCGGCACCGATCCGCAATGCGGCGAGCTTATCGGTATCGCCATCGCTGGCCGTCAGCATCAGCACCGGCGTATTGCCGCGCCGACGAAGCTCGGAGAGCACCTGCCAGCCGTTCATTCCGGGCATGCGGATATCCAGAATCACCAGGCAGGGGTTATGCCGCGCATGCAGTTCAAGCGCGTCGACGCCGTTGGCGGCATAGAGTGTGTCAAAGCCATCGCGTTGCAGATACGCCTGGACGATCTCAGCGATTTCCACTTCGTCTTCGACGACAAGGATTGGGAATTGTGTGTTCATAGGACCCCACAATATGGCATCGGCAAGGGGTTGTTAAGGCCAGAATTTTTATTTTTTATCTCCACACTCCCTCCATATTCGCTCCACTGATTCTGCATAAAACCGCGTTAGTCTGCCGCCTTTCATTCTTATAACTTTCGGAAATTATGCCGCTATGAAAATTAAAGGACGGGTGCTGTTACTGGCTGCTGTTGTCCTGTCGATCGCTGGCTGTGGGCAGGATGAGGATAAGACTGCCGTTCAGTCGTCTGACGCCACCAAAGTAACGGTGACATCGCTGGAGGCGGGAGAGGTGTCTGTCACCCACAGCTGGCCGGGGCGCGTTGTTGCCCTGCGCACCGCGCAAATCCGGCCGCAGGTCGGTGGGATTGTCACCGCCCGGCTGTTTGCTCAGGGCTCGGAGGTCAAAGCGGGTCAGCCGCTGTTTCAAATCGATCCTGCGCCATTTCGTGCGGAGGTGGCGATGGCTGAAGCGACACTGGCCAGAGTGGAAGCCTCTCACCGCCAGCTACAGCAGAAGGCCAACCGCCTGAGCCAGATTCAGCATAGCGGTGCTGTCAGCCGTCAGGATTTTGATGATGCACTGGCGAACAGCGCCCAGGCGGCGGCCAGCGTGGCGGAAGCCAAAGCCTCGCTACAGCGGAAAAAGCTGGACCTGGCGTACTCCACGGTAAAGGCCCCGGTCAGCGGGCGTATCGATCAGGAGTTTGTGACTGAGGGTGCGCTGGTCAGCGCGGCGGATACCCAGGCGATGGCTATCGTTCAGCAGACGGAAAAGGTCTATGTCGATGCCCGTCTGCCCGCATCGGAGCTGCGCCAGATTATCGACAGCCCGACAGCGGATGAACCGTCCCCCAATGCGCTGCGGGTCAGTCTGCTGGATGAGGCCGGTAAGCCCTATGACGTACAGGCTAAGCTGCTGTTCTCCGGGGTGAGCGTTAATAACGAAACCGGCGACGTGGTGCTGCGCATCGTGGCGGATAATCCGGCGCGCGTCCTGCTGCCGGGAATGTATATCCGCGTCAGTATTACCCGACATATTGCTAAAAACGGACTGGTGATACCCGGCCAGGCGATACAGCGCCTAGATGACGGCAACTATGTCTGGACGGTTGATGGTGATGGCGCGGCGCGGAAAATCGGCGTGGAGCTGGCGGGCGAAAGCGGCCAGGGTGAGATCGTCAAAAGCGGTCTGCAGGCCGGAACAAGGCTGGTTGTTGAAGGCCAGGACAAGCTGCAGGAAGGCATGCGGGTAACGGCTGTTCCGCTTAAGCCCCGTGCGTAATCCGCGTTTTAATCAGTACAGGAAAATCTGATGCCGCAATTCTTTATCAATCGCCCGATTTTTGCCTGGGTTATTGCCCTGTTTATCGTACTGTTCGGGCTGATCGCCATTCCGCAGCTGCCGGTGGCACAGTATCCGTCGGTGGCACCGCCCAGCGTGTCGATTACCGTAAACTACCCCGGTGCCACGCCGCAGACCATGAACGAATCGGTGATTTCCCTGATCGAACGGGAACTGTCCGGCGTGGACGATCTGCTTTACTTCGAATCCTCCAGCGATACGTCGGGAATGGGCACGATCACGGTGACCTTTAAGCCGGGCACCGATATCAAGCTGGCCCAGGTAGACGTGCAGAACCAGATCAAGGTGGTGGAGCCGCGGCTGCCGCAGACGGTCAGGCAAAACGGGCTGACGGTTGAGGCGGCGTCCTCGAACTTTCTGATGATCGTCGGGCTGAACTCGGCACCGGGCCGCTTTAGCGAAGCCGATCTGAGCGACTATTTTGCCCGTAACCTGACGGAAGAGCTGCGCCGGGTGGAGGGCGTGGGGAAAGTGCAGGCGTTCGGCGCGGAGAAGGCGATGCGGGTGTGGGTCGATCCCGCACGGCTGATTTCCTACAGTCTGACGATTAGCGACATTACCAACGCCATCAGCCTGCAAAATGCGCAGATTGCACCGGGCCGAATCGGTGATTCGCCGTCGGTTGACGGTCAGCGTTCGTCCTATCCGCTGACCGTTAGCGGCCAGCTCGGTACGCCGGAGGAGTTCCGTCAGATCGTGCTGAAGGCCAATACCGACGGTTCACGGGTGACGCTGGGCGACGTGGCGCGCGTAGAGCTGGGATTACAAACTTACTCTTTCTCTATCCGTGACAACGGCGTGCCGTCTACGGCGGCGGCGATCCAGCTGTCGCCCGGTGCCAATGCGGTGAAAACCTCGGCGGCGGTGCAGGCAAGGCTGGCCGAACTGGCCAATACCATGCCGGAGGGGATGAGCTATTCCGTGCCGTTTGATACCGCGCCGTTCGTTAAAATCTCCATCGAAAAGGTGATCCATACCTTTATCGAGGCGATGGTACTGGTATTCCTGGTTATGTTTCTGTTCCTGCAAAACGTCCGCTATACCTTTATTCCCGCCATCGTTGCGCCTATCGCGCTGCTGGGCACCTTCACCGTGATGATGCTGAGCGGTTTCTCTATCAACGTGCTGACGATGTTTGGCATGGTGCTGGCGATCGGCATTATCGTCGACGATGCGATTGTGGTGGTGGAAAACGTCGAGCGCCTGATGGCGGAAGAGGGGCTGTCGCCGCGCGAAGCAACGGAAAAGGCAATGCGTGAAATCACCGGCGCGGTAATCGGTATTACGCTGGTGCTGACCGCCGTATTTATCCCGATGGGGCTGGCCAGCGGTTCGGTCGGGATTATTTACCGGCAGTTTACCCTGTCGATGGCGGTGTCGATCCTGTTCTCTGCATTCCTGGCGTTAACGCTGACCCCGGCGCTCTGCGCCACGATGCTGAAGCCGATTACCCCGGAATCACACCATAAAGGGCGTTTTTTCAGTGCCTTTAACCGCGGCTTCGATCGGCTGTCTTCAGGCTATGCGTCGTGGCTGGGCCGCCTGCTGAAAAAAACCGGCCGTATGATGCTGCTGTATGCGGCACTGTGCGCGGTGCTGGCCTTCGGCTTTAAAGTCCTGCCGTCCTCGTTCCTGCCGGAAGAGGATCAGGGGTACTTCATTACTTCGCTTCAGCTGCCTTCCGATGCGACCACCGAGCGTACCCGCGACGTGGTGCAAAAGCTGGAGGCGGTGGTAGCCGACCGACCGGGCGTTGACCGTAACCTGTCGATCCTCGGTTTCAGCTTTGCCGGGTCGGGCTCCAACTCTGCGCTGGCCTTTACCATGCTGAAAGACTGGGGCGATCGCGCTGGCGCTACGGCACAGGGGGAAGCAGCCTGGGTGCAGGAGGCGATGTCATCCGTTCCTGACGCCACGGTGATGAGCCTGCTGCCGCCGCCGATTGCCGAGCTGGGTAACTCCACCGGCTTCACGCTGCGGCTGGAGGATCGCGCCGGGCACGATTACAAAACGCAGATGGCGGCGCTGCATAGGCTACTTGGCGCGGCGGCTGGCAGTGCCGTCGTGCAGGATGTGTATCCCGATGGCCTGCCTGATGGCACCAGTATTAACCTGCGCTTCGATCGCCAGAAAGCCGAAGCGATGGGCGTGACGTTTAGCGATATCAGCCAGACGCTCTCCGGTGCGATGGGGTCGTCTTACGTCAACGATTTCCCTAACGGTGGGCGTATTCAGCAGGTGATTGTGCAGGCCGACGCGCCGTACCGTATGCATCTGAAGGACGTGCTTTCGCTCTACGTGCGCAACAAAAGCGGCGGTATGGTGCCGCTGTCCGAGTTTGTTCAGGCCGACTGGCAAACCTCGCCGCTACAGCTGATTCGCTATCAGGGCTATCCCGCCTTCCGTCTGGCCGGTAGTGCCGCGCCGGGCTATTCAAGCGGGGAGGCGATGGCCGAAATGGAGAGGCTTGCCGGAGAGCTGCCGTCAGGGTTTGCCGTTGAGTGGACCGGGCAGTCGCAGCAGGAACTCCAGTCGGCTTCGCAGGCACCGATGCTGATGATGCTGTCGATGCTGGTGGTATTCCTGGTGCTGGCGGCACTGTATGAAAGCTGGACCATCCCGCTTTCGGTGATGCTGGTGGTGCCGCTGGGGCTGTTGGGCACCGTGGGGGCGGTGCTGCTGCGCGATATGTCCAACGATGTGTTCTTCAAGGTGGGGATGATCACCATCATCGGTCTGTCGGCGAAGAATGCGATTTTAATCGTTGAGTTTGCCCGCCAGCTCTATCGTGAAGAGGGCAATATCGTCAGCGCCACGCTGCGCGCCGCCCGTATGCGCCTGCGGCCGATCCTGATGACCTCGCTGGCCTTTACCCTCGGCGTAGTGCCGCTGATGCTGGCAACCGGGGCGAGCGCGACGACTCAGCACGCCATCGGCACCGGGGTATTCGGTGGGATGATTACCGGGACAATTCTGGCGGTGTTCTTTGTGCCTGCGTTCTTCCTGTTCGTGATGGCTGCGGCCGATAAACTGCGTGCCCTCACCAGCAAATCCAATCGGTAATAAAACAACACAGCAGGCAGCTTAAGGGTGCTGCCTGCTCTGAGTTCAGGCTGATTTTAACTCAGGAGGACAGCATGGATTTCCAGCAAGAAACCGTCGACGACATTCTGCCATGGATTGATGAACATATCGGACTGCCGCTGCACATTCAGGATGTTGCCGCCCGCTCTGGTTATTCTAAATGGTATTTTCAGCGCCTTTTCCGTCAGCGAATGAATCAGACCCTGGGAAGTTATATTCGCGAACGCCGACTGTATTATGCCTCGCAGGATTTGGCACTGACCGAACTGACTGTTCTGGACATTGCGCTACGCTACGGCTTTGAAAGCCAGCAATCGTTCACCCGCCTGTTCACCCGCTACTTTAAGGCGCCGCCCGCCCGATGGCGGCGGACGCAGCGCTAACGTTTTTCGCCTTAGAAGTCATTAATACGCTTATTTTTTGGCTAAAAAAACGTCCATTTATAACTTTTGTTATTAATTTTAGCGATTGTTTATTAAAAATTAATAGCCACCCACTCTTAAAGCAGTCTCCAGACAGATGTGAACAAATGTATATTTGTCGGCGAAATAGCATTCTTTGACGCCGACAGTATTAACGAACTCTCCTTAACGAGACTCGCTATCTGACGCCTTAATCTTGCGGCTTCCGGTCAGTTGAAGTTTCTATTCACCATTGCACAAATACGTATGGCAAAAAGTCGACGACTTTGTGCAGGACCGCTGTTGGCTAATTGATAAATAACTCTCTCCGACAAGGATAAGCAATGAAAAAGGTAATTCTTTCCGCCGCGATGGCGACTGCGTTTTTAGGCCTGTCTGCAGCTAATGCGGCTGACCAGAATGTGGGTGGTGGTCAGGTTAATTTCTTCGGTAAAGTGACCGATGTTTCTTGTACTGTTTCCGTTAATGGCCAGGGCAGCGATGCCAATGTTTATCTGTCTCCAGTGACCTTAACTGAAGTAAAAGCAGCAGCGGCTGATACACTGCTGAAACCAAAATCTTTCACCATCGACGTGTCTAACTGCCAGGCCGCTGACAAAACTGCGCAGGACGATCTGACCAAGCTGGGCGTGAACTGGACCGGTGGTAACCTGCTGGCGAATGCAACCAACAAACAGCAGGGCTACCTGGCGAACACCGAAGCCGCTGGCGCTCAAAATATCCAGCTGGTTCTGGCAACAGACAGCGCCACCGCACTGACCAACAAAATCATCCCAGGCGACAAGGCCCAGCCGAAAGCAGCCGGTGACGCGACTGCCGTGCAGGATGGTGCTCGCTTCACCTATATCGTGGGCTACGCGAGCAGCACCCCGTCTACTGTCACCACCGGTGTGGTGAACAGCTACGCGACTTACGAAATTACCTACCAGTAATTACTGCCTGAAATTAAAACGGCCTTTTTCGGCTGATTTAAACAGTGATAAAGCGGCACGTGCTGCCGCTTATTTTATATTCTGAGGTCAGCATGAAGTCGATTGCCCTTTTTTTCTTTTCCATTTTTAGCGTTGCGGCCAGCGCCAACAATATTATTGTCAACGGCACCCGCTTTATTTATCCGGGAAATGAAAAAGAAATAACGGTGCAGCTTTCCAACACCGCCGACCGTCCGGCACTGGCACAAACCTGGCTGGATAACGGTAATCCCGACGCTACGCCGGATACTATCACCACGCCGTTTATTATTACTCCGCCCATTTCCCGCGTGGATGCCAAAAGCGGCCAGACGCTGCGCATCAAACTCGGCAGCGATGCCGGATTAGCCAAAGATAAAGAGACGCTGTGGTGGCTGAACCTGCTGGAAATCCCGCCGGTGGTCGCTAACGGCAAAAATGAGGGGCAAAACGTCCTGCAGCTGGCGATTCGTTCGCGCTTCAAGTTTATCTATCGCCCGACCGGGCTGGGCAACCGCGATGCGGCCGCCGAGAAACTCGCACTCTCCGCCAGCGGTAATCGCTTATCGGTATCGAACCCCACGCCGTTTTATATCACCGTCAGCCGTATTTCGCGCGACGGCACCAGGCCGCTCAATGGCAAAACGGTAATGCTTGCCCCGCAGTCAAGCCAGGTGATTGCACTGAACGCGTCGGTGAGCAAAGGCGAGACGCTGACTGTTAACAATATCAATGACTATGGTGCCGATGTTGCTGTGAAAGTCGCCGTTCAATAAGGGTGAAAATAATGAAGCAGAAGTTATTCTGCCCGGGAAGTTTACGCACGGCGATGGCAATTGCGCTCTGCGGCTTGCCGTTAGTTTCCAGCGGACAGGAAAACCCAGGGGCGACCTACACCTTTAACGACGGTTTTATCGTCGGCAGCCGTGAAAAAGTCGATCTGTCACGATTCTCTACCAGCGCCATCACCGAGGGAACCTACTCACTTGACGTGTACACCAACGGCGAGTGGAAAGGGCGCTACGATCTCAATGTCACCCGCGATCAAGACGGGAAAATGGGGATCTGTTACACCCGGGCCATGCTGGCGCAGTTTGGTATTGCCGCCGAGAAGCTCAACCCCACGCTCAGCCAGCAGGAAGGCTTCTGCGGCCGTTTGCCGGAGTGGCACAGCGAAGACACGATTAAAGATAACCTGATTCAGTCCTCTCTGCGGTTGGAAATCTCCGTACCGCAAATCTATGAAGATCAGCGCTTTAAAAACTTCGTCAGCCCGGAATTCTGGGATAAAGGCATTACCGCGCTGAACCTGGGCTGGATGGCGAACACCTGGACCAGCCACGCTTCGGCCGGTGAAAGTTCGGATAACAGCAGCGCCTATCTGGGCATCAATGCGGGATTTTCCTGGGACGGCTGGCTGCTGAAGCACGTGGGGAATCTGAACTGGCAGCAGCAGCAGGGCAAGGCGCGCTGGAGCAGTAATCAGACCTACGTACAGCGGCCGCTGCCGCAGGTCGATTCCATCGTCAGCGCGGGGCAAATCTTCACCAACGGCGAGTTCTTCGACACCATTGGTGTGCGCGGTGTGAATCTGGCGACCGACGACAATATGCTGCCTGACGGAATGCGTTCTTACGCGCCGGAGATCCGCGGCGTGGCGCAGAGTAACGCGCTGGTAACGGTCCGTCAGGGCGCGAATATGATTTATCAGACGACCGTGCCGCCGGGGCCGTTTGTATTAAAAGATGTCTATCCTTCCGGCTACGGCAGCGATCTGGAAGTGTCGGTGAAAGAATCCGATGGCAGCACAGAAGTGTTTAATGTGCCCTACGCCTCGGTTGCGCAGCTGCTGCGCCCGGGGATGACGCGCTATGCGCTTTCCGCCGGTAAGGTTGATGACAGCTCGCTGCGCAACCGGCCCGTGCTGTATCAGGCGACCTGGCAGCACGGTCTGAATAACCTGTTTACCGGCTATGTCGGCGCTACCGGCTTTAATGATTATCAGGCCTTCCTGCTCGGCACCGGGATGAATACCGGTTTCGGTGCGCTCTCCTTCGATATCACCCAGTCACGGCTGAGAAGCGATACGCTGAATGAAAATGGCCAGAGCTACCGCGCCACCTTTAACCGAATGTTCACCGAAACCCAGACCAGCATCGTGCTGGCGGCGTATCGCTACTCCACCAAAGGTTATTACAACCTGAACGACGCGCTGTTTGCGGTCGATCAGGAGAAATACTACGACAGCAATTACACCCAGTGGCGGCAGAAAAACGGCCTGACCTTTACCGTCAACCAGAGCCTGCCGGACGGCTGGGGTGGCTTCTATCTGAGCGGCCGTATCTCCGATTACTGGAACCGTTCCGGCACCGAGAAGCAGTATCAGCTCAGCTACAACAATATGTTTGGCCGCCTGTCATGGTCGGTGGGCGCTCAACGCGTTTATACCCCGGACAGCTCCGGCCACAGCCGCGACGACCGCGTGTCGCTTAACTTCAGTTATCCGCTGTGGTTTGGCGAGGGGCGTACCGCAAATCTGACCTCGAATACCTCATTTAATAACTCGCACTTCGGCAGCTCGCAGATTGGCGTGAACGGCTCGCTGGATAGCAGCAATAACCTTAACTACGGCATTTCCACCACCACGTCCAGCGGCGGCGAGCATGATGTAGCGCTGAACGGCAGCTATCGTACGCCGCTGGCCACGCTGAACGGCAGCTACAGCCAGGGCGCGGGCTATCGCCAGAGCGGGCTGGGCGGCAGCGGGACGCTGATTGCCCACGGCGGCGGTATCGTGCTGTCGCCGGAGACCGGCACGACCATGGCATTGATCGAAGCGAAAGATGCGGCAGGTGCTGAACTGCCGGGTTCACCGGGGACGCGCGTGGATAAAAACGGCTATGCGGTTCTGCCGTACCTGCGCCCCTACCGCATCAATGCTGTTGAAATTGACCCGAAAGGCAGCAGTGACGATGTCGCGTTCGAACGAACGGTGGCTCAGGTCGTACCGTGGGAAGACAGCGTGGTGAAAGTGGCCTTCAATACGTCAATTCAGAACAACATCACGCTACATGCCCGGCAGGCAAACCGTGCGCCGCTGCCATTTGCCGCCTCCGTTTACGATACGGACGGTAAGGCGATTGGTGTGGTGGGGCAGGGCAGCATGCTGTTTATCAGCGACGCCAGCGCACGGCGCGCGGTGGTGAAGTGGAGCGGCGGAGAGTGTTCCGTTGAGCTGGGCCAGGAAAACAATAAGGAAAGGGTATGTCGCTGAGTAAGCAGCTGGTTATCTTGATGGGGCTGATGATGATGGGGACGACCTCCGCCTGGGCAGCCTGTACCCGACTCTCTCAGCCAACGGTACAGCTGGATATGGTGGTGGGCAGGGTGGTGGTGCCGCCCGATCTGCCGGTGGGCTCGGTGATTGCCACTCGAAACTGGACGATGAATGCGCCGGGCGGCGCAAGCTACACCTGTACCTCCGGCACCAACCGCTTTGTGGCGAAGATGGCGCTGGCGGGCAGTACCAATCTGGGTAATAAGGTGTTTTCTACCAACGTGCCGGGAATCGGCATGCGCTTCAGCCGCGGTGGGGCCACGGTGAATATTATCTACCCGGATACCTATTCCTCATCGATAACCCGAACCACGACCTATTCTCTGGAGGGGTCGCGCTTCACCCTGGAGATTATTAAAACCGCCACCACCACCGGAAGCGGTACGCTGGCGGCAGGAAAATATACGACCTACGACTGGGAGAACGGTAATAATCCCATTCTGGACACCTATCTGAGTGCCAATGCGATCACCATTGTTTCGCCTTCCTGTACGGTATTGAGTGGTACTAATATGAATGTTGATGTGGGCGCAATTAAACGTTCCGATTTAAACGGAGTCGGTACGACAGCGGGCGGAAGAGATTTTAATATTCAGCTGCAGTGCAGCGGCGGCTTAAGCGCTTCCGGGTTTGCTAACATCAATACGACGTTCTCCGGGAATCTGGCCACCAATACCACCGCGACTAAAGGGGCACTGATTAACGAAAAAACCGGCAATTCGGCGGCAAAAGGGATCGGTATTCAGGTGCTGAAAGACGGAACGCCAATCGAGTTTAATAAAAAATACAACATCGGTACGCTACAGAGCCAGGAAACGCGCTATATCACCTTACCGTATCGTGCCCGTTTCTATCAGTACCTGCCGACTACCTCGACCGGTGAAGTGGAATCTCATATGGTCTTTAACCTGACGTACGATTAACCCGGGAGGTGGATATGAGCGAATCGTTATCGTATTTAGCCCTTAAAAAGATCGTTCAGATGATTCTGCTGGGCTGCGGTTTTATCGTCTTTTCAGCCCTGGGGAAGTTGCCTTTCTATGATGATGGGCGGATCGAGTTTCGTGGGCGAGTTAGCGATACGTCATGCAGCGTGGCGCTAAATGGCAGTAATAATGCCGGTAGCGGTAATATCTGGCTGGCTCCGGTCAGTCTTACTGAAGTTCACCAGCGTGGGGCGGGGGCGTTTATGAATCCGCAGGCTTTTACGCTGGAACTGTCTCAGTGCCAGCTGAATTCGCATGGCGGGGAAGATCGTCAAATATCGCTTCCGATAGTCAGCGTGCGCTGGATTAGTGGTGTGGGAATGAGCGCGGTGAATAACAACAGTGCCGAGTACCTGGATAATATTTTACCCGACGGTGCGCGCCATATTTACCTGGCTCTGGCGACCAATGACGGCAGCAATCTGGTAGCGGAAAATAAAATTGTTCCGGCCGACCCGCAGCAGAATCAGGTTAAGATGCAGGATCAATCGGCAAGCAGTGGTGTATTAACCTACTATATAGGCTATGTGACCACCTCGCCGCAGCAGGTGACCAGCGGACCGATTAGCAGCCTGGCAACGCTGGAGCTGCTTTATAATTAATAATATCAAAGAGTGATGCCGGGTTGCTCCGGCATATTAAATAATAACCTCTTCCTGCACCAGTTGTTCAATACTGACTTCCTGCCAGTAAAACCCCTGCATTGCAAACCATTCCATGCCGCTTAGCCAGCGTTGATGTTCTTCGTTCTCAACACCCTCGATAATCACCCGGTGATTATTTTTTGACAGGAATGTAATTAGCGCCTGCATGAGCTGGCGTCCGTGTTCTTTTTCTATTAAATGCCAGAAGAATTCTTTGTCAATTTTTACGTAATTAAAATGATAGCCGCGAATAGCACCGATTCCGGCATGACCAGAACCAAAGTCATCCAGCCAGAGTGAAACGTTCAGCGGCAATAAACGGTTTACCGGCGCGCGGCTCAGTAAGCTGACTGAGTATTCAGCTACCTCAAAATGCACATGTTCCAGACGCTCAATCCTTTTCGCAATATCATGACGCTGTAGAAGCGAGAGGATATGATCGTCGATATTGATAGTCAGAAACACGGCATTATCCAGGAACCAGTCCCTGTGCTGCTCTGCCTGTGCCAGCTGCTCGATAAAAATATCTTCACGTAATGAATTGTTTACATTGCGAAAAAAAACATCGGGGGAGACGGTGATTCGGTCAAAGCGGCTCAGGCATTCAACGGCAACCAGTTTTCCTTCAGGTGAGAACATTTTCTGATAAACATAGCGAATGGCTATATCACCACGAGATAACGTATCGATAAGCATCGTATTGCTCATTATTTTTCAGGTGTCAGTTTTTATTTGATGTGTCATCGCCAACGGCAATGACAACCAGAATACACAATATGCTATTCAAACTTAAATATAATTTGGAACTAAAATCTTCTGGACTTGAGTTTTTGATCGACGGTTATCTTTAATACGGTGTCCTCGATGTATTTTTTAGTGTCGGGGTTTTTATAGTTGAATTTACAGGAAATGCGAAAAGCGTTTCGTTCATGAGAACGATCCTGATACACCGGCGTGACGTTAACCACTTTCAGACTGGTGACAATAATACCGTATTCTGCAAGTGAAATCTCTACATTGTCTAATGCCATTCCTTTATCCATAAACTTTTTTTTGAAGGATTCAGATATAAAAGAACATCCTCCCTCGGAAAGGTCATTGATAGTACATCTATAGCTTTCACCGCTCTTGTGTCGACCCGAACAGAAGAAACCCGAATCGTTTTTAACGCGTACGCGTTGTGTTAAGCGACGTTGCAAAATGTTAATGCTATCAGGCAAAAAAAAAGCAATGGCATTGGTGGTGTTTTGACGGTCACCTTCGGTGCTTAATGCAGCGCTGAACTCAATTTTTCCTAACTGGCTGTGTAATACAAAAGAGAACATCGCGTTATCAGGAATAGATGAAAAATCCGAATCATCAGGATTAATATAAAAACATGAGAAATCAACCTTTTTGATATTTGCTGCCCACAATTCTCCTTTATGATAAATGTCTATTTCAGATTTAACTCTGCACTCTTCTCTCAAGATTGCCAATATTTCATATTTAGACTCTTTTAAGATCCCCACTGACATTCCATATCCTCTCATGCTATTTTTTTAGTACCATTTTGGTCTTTATCCTATAGGAAAAAATCACCACTTAGTGCAAGAGATTGTGAGGGTCGTCTATTGTTAATGTTTAAATAATAGATGAAGACAATTAACAGGTACTTGACAGTTTTGCTAAGTATTCTCCTGGGTAGGGTAAATTTAAATAACACTTATTTATTATGTGGTTATTTACTGTTTTTTTAAACGAATGGTAAACGTACTTTTGGTGGCAGAATATTTCCTGTCTCATTTTCGTTAATAGCTATCGATTCTGGATAACATAAAATCAATCGACTAAAGAAATAAGCTAATAGCGACTAACTCTACGCAATCTGGCCTGTGAATCCGAAAGATGTAAGGGATGCGTAAAACGGCGTGGATGTGAAACATGACTCTTTTTTCAGGAGCGCATAGTGCCTGACACGCAGGCACCAAAAGCGATTCTATTCTAAAAGCAGAGTCTGAATAATGTGCTTCGATTCTGCATTGAAACTGCCCTGTTTGAGAATAACTGACTGCGTCAGCAACGCGATAAGAAATGCTCTGATCAAAGGATTTTTCTTTTCGCTTTTTCTGTAAACCACAAATATTTTACGTCTGATTTCGGGCACTACGCGTTTGACCAGCGCCCCTTCAAGATCCATTTTTGCTCTGAGTTCAGGAAGAATGGCGATTCCACATCCGCCGCGGATCAGGGCGATAGTGACTTCAAAGCCCTTGCACTTCGCCACGATATTAGGCGTAAAACCGGATCTGCGGCACGCCTCAGACAGCATATCGGTATAGGTCATTGAGGCGGTATCAATAATCCACTTCTCCTCTATTAACTCGGCGAAGGTTATTTTCTTTTTTTCCGCCAGCGGATGCTGCAGTGGCAGAACCACATTAAAGACGTCTTCTAATAACGGAATGATGCCTATATTGGCGTCGAGCATTCCGGGCGACGTATTCAGATCGTCCACCAGCGCCACGTCCGTTTGCCAGCCGCGTAGCGCGGTAACGGCTTCTTCCGGTTCCAGTTCATCAAACTGAATCTGCAGCATCGGGTGGCTTGCTGTTAACGCACTCCACGTTGCCGGCATTAATGCGGCCGCGACCGAGGGAAATGCTGCGACGCGCAGCGTTCCGGCGACTTCCTTTTTCAAATGAGACATTTCGGCGCGTGCCGATTCCAGCTCGGTAAAGATGCGATTGGCATATTCCACTAAACGCTGGCCTGCGATGGTTAATTCCACGCCGCGTCCCCGGCGTTCGGTTAAATCGATACCAACTTCTTCTTCCAACTGGGCGATCTGCTGTGATACCGCCGAAGGAGAGAGGTGCAGGTTTTTTGCGACCTCGGTCATTGTTTTTCTAAGCGCAAGTTCGCGTAATGCCGCCAGTTTATTGATATCCATAGTTTTTTCTTATCTCAATCTTTAAGTTCAGCTTAAAGATTATTGCAAAATTATTCGCTTGTCCTGAATATTAACACGCTATTAACTTGCTCAAAGGACAACCAGCGATATTAACCAAGAGCGAGATAAAACAATGAGCAAATCCTACTTCCAGGATCGTCTTTCGGTACGTGACCCGCTTATCGGCCAGGCTTTGGAGAATGAAAAAAAGCGCCAGCAGGGCCAGATCGAACTGATTGCATCGGAAAATTCGGTGAGCCAGGCAACGCTGGATGCGCTGGGCTCGGTGATCACCAATAAGACCGTAGAAGGCTATCCGGGAAATCGTTTCCACGGCGGAGCGGCCTTTGCCGACGTAGTTGAACAGGCGGCCATCGATCGGGCGAAAAAGCTGTTCGACTGCGACTATGTCAACGTTCAGCCCCACTCCGGTACCCAGGCAAACCAGGCGGTGTTTTTTGCTCTGCTGCAGCCGGGTGACACCGTGCTGAGCCTTGACCTCGCTGCGGGCGGGCACCTCAGCCATGGTGCAAAGCCAAACCAGTCAGGGCGCTGGTTCACCATTCACTCCTACGGCGTGGACCGCGAAACGGGCCTGATTGATTACGACAACGTGGAAGCCATGGCGCTGGAACATAAGCCGAAGCTGATTATTGCCGGGGGATCTTCCTATCCGCGCGAAATCGATTTTAAACGCATGCGGGAAATTGCCGACAAAGTGGGGGCATTCTATCTGGTTGATATGGCGCACTTTGCGGGCCTGGTCGCCGCTGGGGTTCATCCCTCACCGCTGCCGTTTGCCGATATTGTCACCTGCACCACCACCAAAACCCTGCGTGGGGCGCGCGGTGGATTGGTGCTGACCAACCGTGAAGATCTGTTCAAAAAAATTCAGCCCGCGGTGTTCCCCGGCGTTCAGGGCAGCGCGCATCTGGCGACGATTGCCGGAAAAGCCGTGGCGCTGGGCGAAGCGTTAACCCCGGAATTTAAAACCTACGCTGCCGGGGTGAAAAACAATGCGCAGGTGCTGGCCAGGGTGTTGCAGGATCGCGGCGTTCGCATCGTCAGCGGCGGTACCGACACCCATGTGGTTCTGGTTGATGTTTCCTCAAAAGGGCTGACCGGCCAGAAAGCCCAGGATGCGCTCTCTTCTATCAATATTACCTCGAACAAAAATCCGATCCCGTTCGACAGCCCACGCCCTTCCGAGTGGAAAGGGCTGCGTCTGGGAAGCTCCGCCGGAACCACACGGGGTTTCGGGGCCGCCGAGTTTGAACTTATCGGTGGGCTGATCGCGGACATTTTCGACGCGCAGTTCCTGGAAGCTGAAAAACGTATTGCCGTGGTGGAAAAGTGCCTGGCGCAGGTTCAGGACCTTTGTGCCAGTTTCCCGACCTACGCATAACGTCATCGATACACGGATGCGCCACCGTGTTAGCGGCACATCTGCGATAACAGGAGAAAGAAGATGAGCTTTTTACTTCCGGAAAATCCGGCGCGAGAAGATATCCTGGCCGGCAAGCCCGCGCTGTGGCTAAACCCCTACCTGCGCGATGGCGGGATCAACGATCTCGCGTTGCCCGTTCGGCCCTCGCAGGTGAAGGAAGCCGAGCGGAACTGGCAGCGGCTGGCTCCACTGCTGTGCCGCTGTTTCCCGGAGCTGGAGCCTGTCGGCGGGGCGATTCAGTCCCAGCTGATTGAGGCCGTGGCGCTGCGAAACGCACTCGGCTACGGCGGCCCCGAGTTTGGCCGACTGTTCGTGAAGAACGATGGCGATCTGCCCGTGGCGGGATCGATTAAAGCCCGTGGTGGCGTTTATGAAGTCTTTATGTATGCCCTGGCGCTGGCAGAAGAGCTGGGTATTTATCAGGAGGGGGGCGATATCCTGGCGCTGGCCGGCGAAGAGGCACGCGCGCTCTTTTCGCAATATACCATCGCCGTGGGCAGCACCGGGAATCTGGGCATGAGCGTGGGGATCGCCGCGCGCGCGCTGGGTTTCCGCGCGGTGGTGCACATGTCTTCTGACGCTAAACAGTGGAAAGTGGACCGGCTGACGCGGCAGGGCGTTGAGGTGGTACAGCATCAGGCGGATTACACCACGGCGGTGGAGCAGGCGCGGATTGCCGCCGAAGCCGATGACCGCATTTACTTCGTGGATGATGAGCGTTCTGAGCTGCTGTTTTTCGGCTACAGTGCTGCGGCGAGTGAGCTTGCCAGGCAGCTCGATCGGGCAGGGGTGACCGTCGATCGCGACCGCCCACTCCTCGTCTATCTACCGTGCGGCATCGGCGGCGCACCCGGCGGCGTGGCCTATGGTCTGAAGGCGATTTTTGGTGACGCAGTCCATGCCTTCTTCGTTGAGCCGGTGCAGTCGCCGTGTGCGCTGGTCCATATGATGAGCGGCTCGCAATCGCTGGTGTCGGTTTATGACGTGGGGCTGAGCAATAAAACCGAAGCCGACGGGATGGCGGTTGCACGCATGTCTGCGTTTGTTGCCGAGGTGATGAAGCCGCTGCTCTCTGGGATTTTCACCGTGGCGGACGACGATCTGTTTCGCTGGCTGTGGCAGGCCCAGATAACGCAGGGCATCCGGCTGGAACCTTCCGCCACGGCGGGTTTCGCCGGTCCTGACTTTATCGTCAACAGCCCCCAGGGGCGCTCCTGGGCCGAAAGGCACGGATTTTCTGACAAGCTTGCGGAAGCCACGCATGTGGTGTGGACCACGGGCGGCGCATTTGTTCCCCAGGAACAGTTCTGGACCTTTATGAAGCGCGGTTCAGAACTGGCCTAGCGGCCAACTCCCACTTTTACCGATATTCCCAGGCTGCGGACCACACTTTTCCGCCGCCCGGGAAAGTGTTGCCGCGTGAACACGCGCGGTCCTTTTTTATATGAGGAATAACCTGATGGATACCCTGTCTGGGGCCGCGAGGATCGACGGTAAAGCGTTCGCCACCGGTCTGGTCCAACGTATAGCCAGTGAGGTAGTGCGCATTCGCGAAGAGAGCGGAGCGACTCCGGGCCTTGCCGTCGTGCTGGTCGGGGAAGATCCCGCCAGCGCCATCTATGTCAATGCAAAACGGCGCGAGACCCTGGCCGCAGGGATGGAGTCTTTTGCTTTCCATTTGCCGGTCAGTGTTACGCAGGCCGAACTGATGGCGCTGCTCGACGACCTGAACAGCGACAGCCGGGTCAACGGCATCCTCGTTCAATTACCTCTTCCGGCACATCTGGACGCCCGCGCGGTGATTAATGCGATAGCCCCGGATAAGGACGTTGATGGTTTCCATGTCGTCAATGCCGGGCGCCTGTTCACCGGCCAGCCGTCGCTGGTTCCCTGTACTCCGCTGGGCTGTCTGATGCTGCTGAAAAATCGCCTGGGCGATCTGACCGGGATGAAGGCGGTGGTGATTGGCAAATCCAATATCGTCGGCAAGCCGATGGCACAGCTGCTGCTGGCAGAAAACTGCACGGTCACCGTGGCACATATCCAAACCCGGAATATCGCCGATCTGTGCCGTACCGCCGAGATCCTGGTGGTGGCCGCCGGTAGTCCGCACCTGGTCAGGGGCGACTGGGTTAAACCCGGCGCGGTGGTGATTGACGTCGGGATTAACCGCGTTGAGCGGGACGGGCGCTCCCGGATTGTCGGAGATGTTGCCTTCGAAGAGTGCGGCCATGCCGCCGCCATTACTCCCGTACCCGGCGGTGTCGGCCCAATGACTATCGCCTGCCTGCTGGAAAATACCCTGACCGCCTGGCGCTGGCAGAATCTGCCGCGTTCACAGGCCCGTGATACTCAATAAGGAACTCACCATGAATGAGATAAAAAACGCTGTGCTGAGTGTTAGCTGCCCGTCAATTCGTGGCGTGACGGCGGATATCGTCGGCTATCTGGCGGCGAACGGCTGCAATATTCGCGATAGCGCCCAGTTCGATGATGAAAGCACTAACCGCTATTTTATGCGCATCACTTTCCGCTCGGACGAGGGGCGGACGCTTGAGGATTTGCAGCAGGGTTTTCAGCCCATCGTTAAAAAATATCAGATGGAGAGCAGGTTCTTTCAGGAGCAGAGCAAACTTAAGGTGGTGCTGATGGTTTCACGCTTCGGCCACTGCCTGAACGATCTGCTGTTCCGCAGGCGAATCGGCGCGCTGCCGATCGATATTGTGGCCGTAATCTCCAACCATACTGATTTCCGCACGCTGGTTGAGGGGCACGGCATTCCTTACCACCACATTCCGGTTAATGGTGAGAACAAACCGGAAGCCGAAGCGGCGCAGATGCGCGTGGTGCGGGAGTCGCAGGCCGAGCTGATCGTACTGGCCCGCTATATGCAGATTTTGTCTGATGAGATGTGCCGGAAGATGTCCGGGCGGATCATCAATATCCACCACTCCTTCCTGCCTTCATTCAAAGGCGGTAATCCTTACCATCAGGCGTTTCGCCGGGGCGTAAAGCTGATTGGTGCCACGTCTCATTACGTGACCGCCGATCTGGATGAAGGCCCGATTATTGAACAGGACATCGTGCGCATTACCCACGCACAGAGCGCTGCCGACTATATCTCGCTGGGCAGGGATGTTGAGAGCGTGGTGCTCGCCAGAGCCATTCACGCCCATGTTCATGGCCGGGTATTTATCAACGGAGATAAAACCATCGTGTTCCCGCCATCGCCGGATTCTTATAAAACCACCAACGGCGGGTAACCCCCGCGGCTCGTACCTTATCCGGTAAGCGAATTTCTTTTCGGCCAGCCCCTGCCTGCCCGGGGCTGAACAATAAAATCCTACCCCGACTCAGGGAGAAAAAATATGGATCACAGCTCGTGGCTGTTGCTGGTTCTTCTTGCCGCCGTTATTGCGATTGTTCTGCTGATTATTAAAGTAAAAGTGCATGCGTTTCTGACGCTGATTATTGCCTGCTTTGGCGTGGGGCTGGGGTCGGGAATGAATTTGCCTGACATTGTGGACGCGATTGAAAAGGGCATTGGCGGTACGCTGGGCAACCTGATTGCCATCATTGGGCTTGGCGGAATTTTAGGTAAAGTGCTGGAGGAATCCGGCGGTGCGGAGCGCCTGGCCAAAACGTTACTGAATCATCTGGGTGCCAGACGCGCGCACTGGGTGATGGCGGCGGTGGGGGCCATTGCCGGTATTCCGGTGTTTTTCGAAGTGGGCTTCGTGCTGCTGATTCCGCTGGTGTATGAAATCGCCCGCCAGACAAAAATGAATCTGCTTTATCTGAGTATCCCCCTGGCGCTGTCCCTGATGACCATTCACTGTATTTTACCGCCGCATCCGGCCGCTATGGCGATTACCGTGATGTTGAATGCAGACGTGGGCAAAGTGATCCTGTACGGCATTCTGGTGGGTATTCCCACGATGATTATCTCGGGGCCGCTGTGGGTTAATCTGGTGTGTAAGAAAGAAGCCACGCCGGAACAGGAACGCTTTCTCGCTGCCAGAACGAGTCAGGCAGGGCACGGCGATCGCCCTCTTCCCGGTTTTGGCATCACGCTTTTTACCATTTGCCTGCCGCTGATCCTGATGGTGCTGAAAACCCTGACGTCCGGGCTGCCGCAGGATTCGGTGGTTCATCGCTTTACCGTCGCGGTGGGTAATCCGCTAACGGCGCTGCTGATTTCACTGGCTTTTGCCTTTTGGGCGCTGGGGCTGCGGCAGGGTAAAACCATGCTGCAACTGCTTGAAACCTCACAACGCAGCTTTCCCGTGCTGGCCACCATTGTCTTTGTGATTGGCGCGGGCGGTGCCTTTAACGGCGTACTGATCCAGAGCGGGGTGGGTAAAGCGATTTCATCCATGCTGCTGGGCACGCACATCAATCCGATAATCCTCGCCTGGTTTATTGCCTGGATCATGCATCTGGCGGTGGGATCGGCGACCGTTGCCATGATCAGCGCGGCCAGCATGATTAGCCCGATGCTGGCGGCCGATCCTTCGCTCAGCCCCGAAGTGATGGTGATTGCGATTGGTGCCGGATCGATTGGCTGGGCGCACGTGACCGATTCCGCGTTCTGGATCGTTCGCGAGTATCTGGGGATCTCGCTTTCCGATGCGCTGAAGAAGTTTACTGGCGCTACGGTGCTGGCCTCGGTGGTTGCGCTGCTGGCTACTCTGGTGCTGGGATACGTTTTGTAAGCGGTGAAGATCTTTCTCACGCCCAGAGTTATCGCTCAGGGCGTGCGATGGTGGGGCAAGAGCATGGTGATTAACGGCTAATGGGGGGCTCAGAAACGATCGTCCTTTCCTCACCGTACCAGAGCTGTGATTGCGTTAAATCGACAAACTGTCGTTCATCGGCAATCAGCTCCCGCAGTGCCAGTAATCCCTCCTCGGTTTTACGCGCCGCCAGATGTGACGCCATGTCGTCCCACCACAGCTCAGCGCAGCCATCGTAATCCACCTGAGGGGCATTTCGGGTTTGCCGTAGTGCCTCTTGTGCCGAAGCATCAGCATAAGGGAGGGTCTGGATATAGCGACGAATTCCCAGTACCTGAGCGTGTTTAGTCACCAGCCGGGCATGGTTTTCACGCCAGTATCGATCGAATTCTTCAGCCGTTAAGTCCGCCCGTCTTTTTACACACATGATTAACTTCAACATCGTGCTGCTCCTGTTATTTCGACAGAGGCAAGCTTACACTCTGACAGCACTGTCAGAGTCAAGGGGAGGGAAGATGCAGATTGGTAAGCTGGCGTCGCTGACCGGCGTAAGCATTCGCATGCTTCGCTACTATGAGAAGGCTGGATTGCTGCACCCGACGCGTAGCGACACAAACTACCGGCATTTTTCCCAACAGGATGTGGAAACGGTCCGTCAGGTGCTGATGCTGAATGCGGCCGGATTTACGCTGCCGGTTATTCGCAGCCTGCTGAACTGTGTGAGTTCGGGTAGTGCGCCCTGTGAAGCTTTACAGGTGAAGGTGCACGAGCAGCTGGATGTGATTGAAAAGCAGATGGCGGACCTGGATGAAAGCCGTGGGCTTCTTAAGGGGCTGCTGGGGCAGTGAATGCTGCCGTGGCATTCTGATTGAGGAGCATCCTACGCCCTGTGGTTACGATAACCCGTAATGACATCTGCGTTACGATTGCTGTATGATTAATGTCCAGTAAGTATGGTGGAGATAACATTATGCCCTTAACGAACAGTGCTTCTGTCAAACGCGAAACATTGAATTTGCGCATCAAGCCCGCCGAGCGGGATCTCATCGATCGTGCGGCAAAAGCCAAGGGAAAAAATCGCACAGATTTTGTTCTTGAGGCTGCTCGTGCCGCCGCAGAGGAAGCGTTAATCGATCGGCGGATCATCATGGCAGATCCAGACGCTTATCAGGCTTTTCTTACCCGATTGGATCAGGCTCCTGCGGCGAATGACGCACTGCGAAAAACGATGCAAACCCTTGCCCCATGGGAAAGGAAAGAATGATATCTGCACCCGAGCCGCTCCACGCCGAACATCTGCTGTCTGCATTTTGTTGTGGCGTGGAGTCTATGGATAACTGGCTAAAACAGCGGGCGATGAAAAATCAGGTCACTGGCGCATCACGTACTTTCGTCAGCTGTGATGGCTTAAGCGTGCTGGCGTATTATTCATTGGCCTCCAGTGCCGTAATGACGAATGCCGCTCCCGGACGTTTTCGCCGTAATATGCCCGACCCGATCCCCGTCGTTGTGCTGGGCCGTTTGGCGGTGGATAAATCATTACACGGTCAGGGTGTTGGCAGGGCATTAGTGCGAGATGCCGGGCTACGGGTCATTCAGGTAGCAGATACCATCGGCATCAGAGGAATGATGGTACATGCGCTGTCTGATGACGCGCGGGAATTTTACCTGAGATTAGGATTTGAGCCTTCACCAATAGACCCAATGATGCTGATGGTGACGCTGGGGGATTTGACAGGGAGTTTATCGATTTAAATTACAGGTTCCGATTTTTACGCATTGTGATTCTCTTTTTGGCATATCTCTCTCCTCAGAATGAAAGAGGATAGATAGCGCAGCCCGTTCCCCGACTAATTTTCTTTTTTTTCTGCCCGATTTCTTCCCTCGCGTGACCTCTTTGATGAGCTTTCGATTCAATACCTTCAGGGAACCGCTAAATGACCATAAAAAATACAGTCCGCCCGACGCGCGCGGGGGCCGCCTCTGGCCGTAGTCGCCTCGCTATCGCCATCACCAGCCTTCTGGCCGCCACCGCCGTCGTGCCCGTTTGCGCGCTGGCGCAGTCCGCTACGCTACAGCAGCCAGCAGCGCGGACCTTCTCGGTTCCTGCCGGGGATCTGGCGGGGGCGCTGCGCAGCGCCGCTGGCCAGGCGGGCGTCATTCTGATTTTCACCCCGGAGCAGACCCGCGGGAAAAGCAGCGCCGGTGTGCGCGGCAGCTACGGCGTTGAGCAGGCGCTGGATATCCTGCTGGCAGGGAGCGGCCTGCGCGCTGAACAGACCGACAGCGGCTACCGGCTGGTCGACAGCGCGGCAGAACAGGCTCTCGCCATTCCAGAGCTGTCGGTGGTCGCCGGGCTGTCCGACAGTACCGCCGCCGGGCGCTCCACGCTTGACCAGCAGGATATCGACCGTATCCAGGCCGACAACGTGGCCAGCCTGCTCGACAAGCTGCCGGGTGTATCGATGGCCGGTTCGCCTCGTCCGGGTGGGCAGAGCCTGAATATCTGGGGTATGGGCGACATGGAAGACGTTAAGGTGGTACTGGACGGCGCGCCTAAGGGCTTCGAAAAGTATCGCCAGGGTTCGGTATTTATTGAGCCGGAGCTGCTGAAGCGAGTGAGCGTCGACAAGGGGCCGCATAATATTCAGAACGCTAACGGCGGCTTCGGCGGCACCATCACGATGGAAACCAAAGACGCCGGTGATATGCTGCGTCCGGGGGAAGATCTCGGCGGCATGCTGAAATACAGCTACCACACCAACGATCGCCAGGGCATTTACAGCGGCGCGCTGTACGGCCGCAGCGAGGAGGGATTTGCCGACGGCCTGCTGTACGCCAGCCGCCGCGACGGCGGCAATATCAAGCGCCCGGACGGCACGCGCTTCGCGTATTCTGAGAACGACCAGACCTCTTACCTGCTGAAAACTAACCTTTATCTGACCGATTCGCAGACCCTGACCCTCTCGGCGATGCGTTCTGAATCCGACGGCTGGCAGCCGTTTGCCGCCAAACGCGACGACATCGCCGCGCCGAGCCAGGCGAACATCGACCGCTACGGCTATGAGGAGGCCTGGCGCCGCATTCTGGTCTACCGCGATCAGAAGGACAGCAACTACTCCGCGAAGTGGAACCTCGCCCCGGAGTCACAGCCGCTGGTCAATCTGACCGTGGCGCTGGCCTATTCGAAAACCGAACAGCACGACCGGCGGCCTGACTCCGCCTCGCAGTCCAGCTATCTCGGCACGCTGGGCAACGAGAGCTGGGTCAGCTATACCGACCGCCAGCTGGACGTCAGCAACGTGAGCGAGTTCAACAGCGGGCCGCTGGAGCACAAGCTGCTGATCGGCACGCAGCTGCACAAGCACGACCGCGATACGCTGATGTACTATCCGTCCGGTGCGACCAACGCCAGCTACAACTATGGTTACTTCCAGCCTTACTATATGCCAGCGGGTAAACAGGAGACGCGTAGCGTCTATCTACAGGATGCGGTGAGCTACGGCGACCTGACGATCACCCCAGGCCTGCGCTACGACCACGTCACCAACACCGGGCGGCCGAACCTCGCGCCGCGCTATAACGACAGCGATCCGCTGGCCGGCCACGACTACAGCAGCGTGACCTACACCGGCTGGTCGCCGCACCTCGGCACCATCTGGAAGGCGACGCGTAACGTCTCGCTGTTTGCCGACGTCAGCCGCACCTGGCGCGCGCCGGTGATCGACGAGCAGTACGAAGTGCAGTCTGCCGCTTCCAGCGTGCCGGGCACCAGCCGCAATCTGCAGGTGGAGCGCATTACCGGCATCCGGCTGGGCGCGGTGCTTGACTTCAACGACCTGCTGCTGGACAAGGACAGCCTGCAGATCCGTACCACCCTGTTCCGCAACCGTGGAAAGAACGAGATCTTCTACCGCCGCGGCGTGCTGTGCGAAGAGGGTAGCTGCGGCCAGCCGCTCTCCAACTATCGCAACCTGCCGGGCTACACCATTGAAGGGTTCGAGGTTGAGTCGTTCTACGACAGTGAAAGCCTGTTCGGCAGCCTGTCGCTGTCATCGATTCGCGGTAAGCGCGACGGCTCACCGCGCGACCCGTGGGGTAATGAAACATGGATCGCCGAAATCCCGCCGACGACCGCACACGCGATGCTCGGCCTGAAAGTGCCGCGTGCCAACCTGGCCTTCGGCGTAACCGGCGACTTCGTGCGCAAGCAGGACCGCTCGCCGGTGGATGGCGATCCTCAGGCGGCGGTGTGGGCGCTGCCGAAAACCTCCGGCTATGCGCTGTACGGCCTGTTCGCTTCGTGGGAGCCAAACTTCTGGCGCGGTCTTGAGGCGCGAGTCACCGTCGATAACCTGCTGAACCACAACTACTATCCGTACCTCGGCGAATCGGTTTCCGGCGTCGGGCGCAACTTCAAGTTCAGCGTCAGCCAGCGTTTCTAATCCTTCCTCCCAGCGGGGGCCGCTGCGGCCCCCGCACCGCACGTGTGGCCGCATAACGCGGTAAAGCGCGTTAAAATTCAGCAATAACTTGACACGCCATTTACATTATCTAAATAATAATGATTGTTATTTTCACTATCATTGCTATCGGGTGTTTTGCATGGCGAGGAAACAGAGCGCAGCGTCCCACGGTTTTGCCGAACAGCTCTACCTTGAGCATCACAGCTGGCTGTGCAGCTGGCTGCGCAACAGGGTCAGCTGCGCGTCCCATGCGGAAGATCTGGCACAGGATACCTTTATGGGCATCCTGCTCAGCCCGCAGCTGTTAACGATCCGCGAGCCTCGCCCGTTCCTGGCGACGGTGGCACGCCGCCTGGTCGCCAACTTCTACCGCCGTAAAAAGATTGAAGAGCACTACCTGCAGGCGCTCGCCGAGCTGCCGGAAGAGGCGATCCCCTCGCCGGAAGTGCGCCAACAGGCGATTGAAATGCTGGAGCAGCTTGACCGGGCGCTGGACGGGCTGCCGCCGCACGTGCGCGAAGCGTTCCTGCTGGCGCACCTGCAGGGCATGCGCTACAGCGACATAGCAGAACGCCTGCGTGTCTCAACCAGCTCGGTGAAACAGTACCTACAGCGTGCCAACCTGCACTGCTTCTTTGCGCTTTCTGCGTGATGACGGCGGAGGGAGGCGCGATGGCCGAAGAAATTGACCCGCAGAGCGCACGCGAGGCGGTGGCGTGGCTGACGCAGCTGATGTCGGAAGAGGCGAACGGCGAGGATAAGGACGGCTGGCAGCGCTGGCTGGCGGCCAGCCCGGAAAACGTGCGGGCCTGGCAGCATATCAGCCGCTTCTCTTCGCAGTTCTCGCAGCTGAACGGCGAAGCGGCACACCGCAGCCTGTCGACGGTCGCCAACCCGCAGCGCCGTCGGCTGCTGCGCTGCGCGGCCGGCGTTGGTCTGATCGGCGCGGTCGGCGCAGGGGTGCTGCCCTGGCGATCGTGGCAGGCCGACTACCGCACGGCGATCGGCGAGCAGCAGCGGGTCACGCTGAGCGACGGCACCGATCTGCTGCTGAACACGCAGACCGCGGTGAACGTCAGCCTGCCGCAGCTCAGCCTGCTGCAGGGCGAAATGCTGGTCTCCTCACCGCGCAACGGCATGCCGCTGCAGCTGTCGCTGCCGCAGGGCAGAGTACAGTCACACAACAGCCGGTTCAGCCTGCGGCTGCATGACGACTATAGCGAGCTTGCGGTCTATCACGGCCAGCTCAGCGTCATGCCTCTGGATGGCCAGCGCACCACCCTCAACGCGGGCTACGGCGGTCGGTTGAATCTCAGCGGTTTCCACGAGGTGGGCAGGGTCAGCGGGGAACCCGGCTGGCAGCAGGGAATGCTGTACGCCGACAATATGCGACTGGATGACTTTCTCGCCGAGCTGGCGCGCTACCGTCGCGGCGTAATCCGCTGCGGTCAGCAGGTCGCAGGCCTGCGGCTGTCGGGTGCCTTCCCGCTCGCTGACACCGATCGGATTATTGCCTCGCTGCCAGGCACGCTGCCGGTTCAGGTCAGCTCGCTATCGAAATACTTCATCAGCATCTCATAGTCGGCCATTAACAGACGAATACGCTTAAAAAGAGTGGTGTTAATATTCTCAGTAGAATATAAAACTACAGTGAAGACAATTTAAGATAAATAACCCCATAATTCATCGCAGTTCTGCCCGTTTCTCTCCACTCGGGTGACCTCAGGGTAATCCCCCGATTGTTTTCAGGCATATCGGGCACCTTTTACGGCCAATCCGGGTACTGCTGCTTATGATCGCTCACTCCGTCCTTCCCTCCAGCCCGCTTCCCGCACCGCAGCGGCAGCGCCGCCGGGTCGCGGCCGGGCTGCTTACCCTGGCGCTGCACGGCGCGCTGCTGCTGTGGTTGAGCTACCGTGCAGCCCCGCCGCCGCCGCTGCCTGCCGCTCAGCCGATGCTGCTGCTGGCGGTTGCCGAGCAGGCCGAATCGGTGCCGGACAGCGAGAAAAGGCCGACCGGCGTGCGCCAGGTGCAGGCGATCGCCGCGCAGGCCGAGCCAACCCGGCAGGCCGCGCCGAAGCTGACGGAGGCACCCGACGCCCTGATTCACCGCACAACCGCCGTCGCACAGCCTGACAAAACCCCGGTGGAGAAGCAGAAACCCCCGAAGCGTCCGGTGGAAAAGGCACCGCCGAACCCGCCTTCCCTCGCAGCGGCCGCGCCGGATACCAGCGCGCCGCCGCCGATGGCGGGCAAAACCGTTGCCGCCCCGCGTAGCCAGGTCGCTGCCCAGCCCAGCCGCAACGCTTCGGCGTGGAGCGGCGAACTGCTGGCGCATCTCAGCCGCTACAAGCGCTACCCGGCGATCGCGCTGCGTCAGCAGCGGCAGGGCGTAGCGCAGATAAGCATTACCCTCGATCGCCAGGGCAGGGTGCTGGCGGTCAAGCTGCTGCGCTCGAGCGGCGTCAGCTCGCTGGATCGGGAAACCACCGAGCTACCGCTGCGCGCATCGCCGGTGCCGCCGCCGCCGCCGGAGATGGTCGTCGGCATGGCCGAGATCAGCATCAGCCTTCCGGTGCGCTTCGATCTGCGCGAAGCGCGAAAATAGTCTACAGCGCCGACGACGTAGCCCGTCGGCGCTGCTGATTTTCCCCTTCAGACCGTGAAAATCACCACTGACTTCCGCCAACAGGGCCGGTTTTTTTCGGGTGCTGGGGATACTTACACTCTTAGGTCTTCAACGTGTTGATCGTGCCGCTGAGTCATCTTGACCTGCTCCCCGTTGATTAATACACCCTGATGTTAGTAATGTCTTCATAAGCCACATGAGGGCATCCCCATGAAGAAGCATTTTTCCGACGAACAGATCATCAGTATCCTCCGCAAGGCTGAAGCCGGGGTTTCTACCCGTGAGCACTGCCGTAAGCACGCCAAATCCGACGCCACCTTCTACACCTTGCATAAGAAGTATGGCGGTATGGAGGTTCCCGAGGTTAAACACCTGAAGTAGCTTCAGGAAGAAAATGCCAGACTCAAGAAGCTGCTTGCCGAAGCCATGCTGGATAGGGAGGGACTTCAGGTGGCTCCGGAGCGAAAGTACTGACGACAGACCAGAAGCGGGAAGCCGTCGAGTTTATGTGCGATGCGACCGGTCTGTCGCAACATTGTGCCTGCAGGCTTACAGGTTTGTCCCTGTCGACCTGCAGCTATTATTCTCAGTGTCCGGCAGCTGATGCGCATTTATCAGTGCGCATCCTTGAGCTGGCACGTGAGCGCAGGCGTTTTGGCTATCGCTGCATCTGGCAGTTACTGCGCCGCGAAGGCCTTCACGTTAATCACAAGTGCGTGTACCGCCTTAACAGTGAAAACTAAGCGACACTCAACTTAACCGTGCTCATACCCTGAGTTCATTACGTTTGTGCATTTACTCACCACAGCCAAAAGCCTACACTTTCTGTATGGGTTTACAAATAACATAAGGATGAAGATGAATGGCTATTGGTCACTACTTATTCAGGGGGGATAAAACCGTTTGCGGTGGTCGAATTATTGAAGGATGTCCCGATCACCAACACTTTGATAGAGACATGGCCTGCGAAGGCCATCAAGTTACCTGTGGTAAACATGCCGGTAGATTTCGCATTGTGGGAGGTCTTGAAAACGACGACATACATGGAAAAAGGATTGCCGGGACATTGCACAGCCGTAGCTCTTGTCCTTGCAAATCACGTTTTATTCCTTCCATCTTTGATACTTACGAATTTTCTAGAGAGCCAGCGAAAAACAATATGGCTCAATTTCACTCGTTTGAATTTCCCGTACTCCCCGGTCCAATTGCAAATCCTGAAATGAATAATTTTGCTGACATCTGTAAGCCAGAACATAACCCGTTATTGAACGGTGTTTACATTTGGACTGAAACCAGCGACGCAGGACACGCTTTCGTATCCGTTCATCAGGGTAATTCTATTTATCTCTATACTTATGGTCGCTACGGCAGAACAGGTCCAGGTAATTTAACGGGTGATGGGATTTTAAACTTTCTGCAAGGTGAAGATGCGAGGGTTTACTATAGAGCGGAACTGTACCGTATGGGCGCAAGAGTATTTCGAATAGATGACGCTGACCCGATGAAAACGAGACAGTTCTTTGAAGATCTTTGGAACAAAGGTAAGCCAGCAATTCGAACATCGGAGATGAAAGAAACAACTCAGCGAAGAGGTCGCACTATCGATGAGTACGACGTAACGGGAAATAACTGTACCACTCACTCTGTTGAAGGGATCAAGTTTGCTGGTTCAAAAGTATTCGAGCATAACTACACGTCCATCACGACGCAGATTCCTATCGAATCTGAAGAGGATTTCACGATCCCTGTCTCGTTGCAGCGTTATCTTGGGTCAAAAAGCTCTGACTTCTCATCAATGACAGTAATTGAAATGACGGAAGAGTTTAAAAAAATATACCCCAACAAGGACAATTTACTGCGATATCAAGAGTCACCAAAAGGTAAAATTCAGCATATTGCTGCCGAAGCCGCCGCTACCGGTGATTCATTATCACAATATTCCAGTGGTACGTTTGGTGGTGTATTAGGTGGTTCTTATGACATTGACGAGTAGAACTAAAACCATTCTCCGATGGGGAGGGATTTGCATTGTTAGCTTAGGCTACTTCCTCGGTCTGTTTATCGCCTCACAAGCATTCGAGGTCTTCTCAGAAAACCAGAACCTTGTCTCAAACCCTGTTCCATTGAATGAGTATTACCAAGCTGTTGATTCACTTGCTCAAGCTACAAATGCCGTTTTTGATGCGGCGATTTACGGTTTCGTAATAGGTGTACCTCTTATCCTGATTATCTTCAAAAAGGTGAGATAAGCGCCAAAGGCTGAAGATATTTAGCCTTTCCCCTAATTTCAGACAATTGAACCCATAAACCCCTGTTAGTGGGTGAAATTGTAACGAGACTGGAGTGCCGCCGTTCCGGCAGATATTTGCAGCCCTCACACGGCGAGGCCTTTTTTAAAGCAACCAGAGATGAGGGAATTAGTTTACTCATGGTTACCACGTGATGAGGTCAGGGGTAATTATTTTTCACCAACGAAAAAAAAGGCATCAGCGTAAACTGATACCCTTTCTTTAAGGTTTAAAACATTCAACCTTCGATGATGCAAATGCACTCACCGTTGCTTTGAACACCACCTTCATTCAGACACCCGTTAGAAAACTAACTTCTAACCAGTGTGCTTTAAATTTGGTGCCCGAACCCGGAATCGAACCAGGGACACGGGGATTTTCAATCCCCTGCTCTACCGACTGAGCTATTCGGGCAACGGGGCGCATTAAACCGTAATGGCCGTTCGGCGTCAACGGCTTTGTCATAAAAAATACCTAAATCCCCGCTGACTGCCTGCTTTTTGCTCTGATGGTGCAAAAGCTGCTCAGGAAAGCGCACCGTTCTTACGGCACATTGCAATGGCGAGAACATCCTCGGCCAGTCTGCGGGCGGTTTCAACGTCCTGCACCTGACGTTTCACCAGCAGGCGCGACAGGCAGCCTTCCAGAATTAATTCCATCTGATGGGCGACCAGCGTGGAGTTCTCCGCTCCCAGCGTATCGAGCAGCTCGTGGGTATACTGCCATGATGCTTTCTTTTGCTGTTCGGCAAGCTGATGGATCGGATGGTCAGCCTGCGGATAGAAGCTACAGGCGGCAATAAACAGGCAGCCGGGATAGCGCTGGTTATTCACCGCATCGGCCAGCACCTGATAGCGCGCCAGCAGCTTTTGACCGGCGCTGAGCTCATCATCCAGCAGCAGCTTGCGCCGCCAGATATCAATCTGCTCGCCGTGATAGCGCAGGGCGTCATACAGCAACGCTTCGCGATCGGGCCAGAAGCGTTTGATCTCTTCTTCGGAGCAATCCAGCTCTCCGACCAGCATGGTAAGAGAGGTTGTTGCTGCCAATCCGTATTTCTCGAGGATATTCAGGGCATGCTCGAGTACCTGTTCACGCTGCAATTGGCTCTCCTTTTCTGTTCCGGTCTGGCATCGCCACGGATGCGCAATAAGACTTTAGTGTTGTTTATGGTGTCACTTTCTGCAAATGCTGGCGGAAATCATCCGCTTTCATAAAGCCGGTGACGCGTGAGCCAGGGATCTCGTGACCATCGGCATCGAAAAACAGGATGGTGGGTAGCCCCAGCACCTGCAAATGCTGCAACAGCGCGCTGTCCGTACTGCTGTTGCGGGTCACATCGGCCTGCAGCAGCTGCACTTTACCGAGGGCTGACTGCACCTGCGTATCGCTAAAGGTATATTTCTCAAACTCTTTACACGCCACGCACCAGTCCGCATACAGGTCCAGCATAGTGATTTTGCCACCGCTGGCCTGAAGCTTCTGATCGAGCTGTGCCGCGCTGCTGATGCGCTGGAAGTTAAGGTGTGCGGCCTCAGTACTGGCTGCCTGAGTGCCGAACGCCCAGTCCTGTAGCGGGCGTGCGGCAATCAGCATCGCCGCCAGCAGGATCACCTGGAGTACGCGCAGCCAGCCCCGGCTGCTTTTCAGGCTGCTGATAAACGCCCAGCCAAAGAAGGCGACGCCGAGCAGGCTCCACAGACGCAGCCCCCAGACATCGCCGATGACCCGCTCCAGCAGGAACACCGGCAGGGCAAGGATCACGAAACCGAAGCCCTCTTTAACCGTTTGCATCCACGGGCCGCTCTTCGGCAGCAGGCGGTTGCCAAACAGCGTAATGGCGATCAGCGGCAGGCCCATACCCAGCGCATACAGGTAGAGCGTACCGGCTCCCGCCAGCATATTGCCGCTCTGGGCGATATACAGCAGGATCGCGCTCAGCGGCGCGGTGGTGCAGGGGGAACAGATTAGCCCGGCCAGCGCGCCCATCAGGAATACGCCGGGTAGCGATCCGCCCTGCTGGCGATTGCTCCACAGCGTCAGTCGGGTTTGCAGAGCGGAAGGCAGCTGTAGTGTGAACAGGCCGAACATCGACAGGGCGAGAACGATAAACAGCACCGACAGGCCAATCAGCACGGCCGGGGCCTGAAGCGCCGCCTGGAAACGCAGCCCGGCGGCGGCAACGACAATACCCATCACCGTATAGGTCAGCGCCATGCCCTGAACGTAGATCATCGCCAGCATAAACAGGCGGCCCAGACTGAATTTACGATTGCCGCCGAGAATGATGCCGGAAATCAGCGGATACATCGGCAAGACGCAGGGCGTAAAGGCCACGCCGATGCCAATCAGTAACGCCCACAGCGGGGAAAACGGCAGCGAGGATGATTCTTCCGCTGGTGTTGCTGCAGCTGAAGGGTTGCTGGCGGCGAGAGGTGGATTTTTAACCGCTGACTGGTTATCAGCTGCAACCGGCGACGCTTCAATAGCGGACGAGGTACTGGCTGCGGCAGGTGAAGCTTCAGCAGGCGGCGGGTTGCTGGCTACGGCAGGTGAGTCTTCCACTGGTGGCGCTGTGACTGATGCGCCCGGCGCGGACGCGGGTTCCTGCCCGAAGACGGCACTCAACGGCACGCTGCGGGTTTCCGGTGGATAGCAGAATCCAACGGCGGCGCAGCCCTGATAGGTAACGGTGAGCTGCGCTCCGCTACCCGCCTGCTGGATGGTGAACGGCAGCGTCAGGTTTTCCGGGTAGATTTCGGTTTTACCGTAGAACTCATCCTCATGCGGTTTGCCGGCAGGCAGTTCCCACTGCGCCAGCGTGGCGTTTTGCACGCTGATATGCATCTGCTGACGATAGAGGTAGTAGCCGGGTTTGATCTGCCAGCGGAGAGTAAGCTGGTTTTCCTGCTGGCTGAAGTCAAAAGCAAAAGCCTGATTAACCGGCACAAACTGGCTGTTACTGCCCTGGCCGAAAAGCGATGCACTGGCGCTGATGCTGAACAGGGTACACAGCAGCAGCAACAAAGTAGTTAAAATTCGTGGGATCATAACGGGCGTTGGCTCTCTCCATTTGGGGCTGAGACAGACCGGAAAGCGGTGCTGTCGGCTATTCCTTGTACGGCAAGCGCAGATAATAGCATGGCAAGTCGGGGATGGCTTTTCAGGATGAAGTTGAGGGCGTGATAGCGGGCCGCAGACGATGGCGTGCGGCCCGCTGCTGGTCTGGCTACAGCACTAAATGCCCAATCAGGAAGCCGAAGACCACGGAGAGAATAATGGCCAGCGTTCCGGGGATCAGGAAAGAGTGGTTGAAGACGAAGCGGCCAATGCGCGTGGAGCCGGTATCGTCCATCTCGACGGCAGCAAGCAGGGTCGGGTAGGTCGGCAGCACGAACAGCGCGGACACCGCAGCGAAGGAGGCGACTGCCGTGACCGGCGATACGCCGAGCATCAGTGCGGCAGGCATCAGCGCCTTGGTGGTGGCTGCCTGGGAGTAGAGCAGCGTGGAGGCGAAGAACAGCACGATAGCCAGCATCCACGGATAGCTGTCCAGCAGCTCACCGGCAACGCTCTGGATCTCGCCGATGTGGGCTTTAACAAACGTATCCCCCAGCCAGGCAACGCCCATCACGCAGACACAGGCGCTCATACCGGATTTAAAGGTGCTGGCGCTGAGGATCTCGCCGGTGTCCACCTTGCAGGTCAGGCAGATCAGCGTGGCAACGGTCAGCATAAACACCACGATTGCTTCGTTACGCGGCAGGACCGGATTCTGGATCAGGCCAACGGCGTCGCTGATGGCCGTGGCGTAGAACACCACCGCCACGATGCCGACTAAAAACAGCAGGACGGAGAGCTTCGCGCCGGGCTTTTCTTCAAACTGACTGGCACCGCGCAGCGTGACTTCGCCCTTCGCCAGTCGTGCCTGGTAAACCGGATCGTCTTTCAGTTCCTTACCGAGGAAGTTGGTTACCAGCGCTGCGACAAAAATAGCCGCCATCGTTGAGGGAATCGCCACCGCCAGCAGCCCGAGATAGCTGACGCCTTTCGGCTCCAGCAGCGCGGCCAGAAACACCACGGCGGCGGAGATAGGAGAAGCGGTAATGGCAATTTGCGAGGCGACTACGGCTATTGATAGCGGACGGGAAGGGCGCACACCCTGCTCTTTCGCCACCTCGGCAATCACCGGCAGGGTGGAAAATGCCGTATGGCCTGTACCCGCCAGCAGCGTCATGCCGTAGGTGACCAGCGGTGCCAGAAAGGTGATGTAGCGTGGGTGCTTACGCAGCAGGCGCTCGGCCAGATTGACGAGGTAATCCATCCCGCCGGCGATCTGCATGGCGGCAATAGCGGCAATCACCCCCATGATAATTTCAATCACGTCAAAGGGGATGGCACCGGGTTTTATCTGGAACCCCAGGGTCAGCACCAGCACGCCTAAACCCCCGGCAAAACCAATACCGATCCCGCCCAGCCGGGCACCCAGGTAGATAGCCAGCAGGACAACGACAAGCTCGGGTAGCAACATCTATGTGCTCCTTAAATTACTGATAATAAGTTGTTAATGATTTGTAGGCCGTGGAAAGTAAAAAGGCACGTCGTTCGCTGAACTGACGTGCCTTAAAAGGGCTATCGGGTAAATCGCTTATTGTTAGTTTTCATCGGTGTAGCGTTTTGCTTTGTAAACCGGGAACATCAGGTTCTGGGTAGAGAAAATGTCATCCAGCTCGCTTTCGGTCAGCAGACCGCGCTCCAGCACCACTTCACGTACGCTCTTGCCGGTTTCGGCACAGATCTTACCGACGATATCGCCGTTATGGTGGCCGATATACGGGTTGAGGTAGGTGACGATCCCGATGGAGTTAAACACGTAGGCTTCGCACACCGCTTTGTTGGCGGTGATGCCGTCGACGCATTTTTCCAGCAGGTTATAGCAGGCGTTGGTCAGGATATGCACCGATTCAAACAGTGCCTGACCAATGACCGGCTCCATTACGTTCAGCTGCAGCTGGCCCGCTTCAGACGCCATGGTCACGGTAATATCGTTGCCAATCACCTTGAAGCAGACCTGATTGACCACTTCCGGCACCACCGGGTTAACTTTGGCTGGCATGATGGAAGAACCCGCCTGCAGCTCCGGCAGGTTGATTTCATTCAGGCCGGCACGCGGTCCGGAAGAGAGCAGGCGCAGGTCGTTACAGATTTTCGACAGCTTCACGGCCAGGCGCTTCAGCGAGCTGTGGACCATCACGTAGGCACCGCAGTCGGAGGTCGCTTCAATCAGATCTTCAGCCGGTACGCACGGCAGCCCGCTGACCTCGGCCAGTTTTTGCACCGCCAGCTGCTGATAGCCGTCCGGCGTATTCAGTCGGGTGCCGATCGCCGTTGCGCCCAGGTTCACTTCCAGCAGCAGTTCGGCGGTGCGCAGAATGCTTTTAATCTCTTCATTCAGCAGCACGTTAAAGGCATGGAATTCCTGGCCGAGGGTCATCGGCACCGCATCCTGTAGCTGGGTACGGCCCATTTTCAGGATGGTCTGGAATTCCACCGCTTTGCGCTGAAAACCTTCACTAAGCTGGGCAATCGCATCAAGCAGTTTGAGGATTGAGCTGTACACCGCAATGCGGAAGCCTGTTGGATAGGCATCGTTGGTGGACTGGCATTTGTTAACGTGATCGTTTGGGTTCAGGTACTGATACTCACCTTTCTGGTGGCCCATCAGCTCAAGGCCGATATTGGCCAGCACCTCATTGGTGTTCATGTTCACCGAGGTGCCCGCGCCGCCCTGATACACGTCGATGGGGAACTGATCCATACATTTGCCGTTGTTCAGTACTTCATCACAGGCGCTGACGATCGCATTGGCGACGTTGCGTGGGATAGTTTGCAGCTCTTTATTTGCCAGCGCGGCGGCTTTTTTAACCATCACCATGCCGCGAACAAATTCAGGTATGTCGCTGATTTTACTGTTACTGATGTAGAAGTTTTCAATCGCACGCAGAGTATGAACACCGTAGTAAGCATCCGCCGGAACTTCACGTATACCTAACAGATCTTCTTCGATACGAATGTTATTAGCCATGAGAACCTTCTTGTTAGAACTGCCGGGAAATCTACACAATTTAAGCGCCTGACTTCTCTGGCAACAGGTACTGAACGTTTCGTCAGCACGGAATCGATCCTGCGTACGGTCCGTGTACAACGTAAGTCAGCAACAATAACCAGCTCGGAATCAGGTCACCGGGGATTATCGTGGCGTTAAACGCCCTGAGCCGTATTTTATCCGTTCGTGACCGCTCAGGCACGATCATATTCTGTTGCCAGTGAAAAGACTGAATCCAGATCACTTAAAGCGTGTGCCATTTCAAACATCTTCAATAATATGTGATCGTCCCGGCAAAAGATGCGGATGGATGAATTTCCACATTTACGGTTGAAAACGGGGTGGGCCGCTCCCATCTTCTATAATATCGGTCTTCAGGATCGCCATTTTCTTCCGCTCTGCCTTTAGCGGGGTGGTCACTTACAGAGGAGAATACGGTGCGTTGGTTACCGTTCTTAGTCATCTTCGTGCTGGTCTGGATTGAGATTTCACTCTTTATTCAGGTTGCCCACGTCCTTGGGGTCTTACTCACCATGCTGCTGGTGATTTTTACCTCCTGCATCGGTATCTCGCTGGTCAAAAACCAGGGGATGAAAAACTTTATGTTAATGCAGCAGAAGCTGAATGCGGGTGAAAGCCCGGCTGCTGAAATGGTCAAAAGCGTTTCGCTGATCCTGGCGGGCTTCCTGCTGCTGATCCCCGGATTTTTCACTGACTTCCTGGGGCTGTTGCTACTGCTGCCGCCGGTGCAGAAGCACCTGACGCTGAAACTGATGCCGCATCTGCGCGTTTGGGGCGGCGGCGGGGCTAACGGCAGCAGCGGGTTTACCGTTGACGGTGAATATGAGCGTAAAGAGAATAATCTGATCGAACATGACGATCGCGACGACCGGCGTTAAGCCTGTTGTATCGTCATCCCCGGCGGCGTGGACCTGATGGTCGCGCCGTTTTTTTATCGTCAACTGCTCAAAAAACACGCGAACGGCGACATAAGCAAAAAAAATAATTTCCAGCCCTTGAAAGCGGGTTGTTCCGTCCTTATCTCTTCCGTCACGAGGCCAGCTTCGCGCGAAGCCCGGCATTCATCCCAAAAGACTGATTGGACTTCTCAAAGGAGAGCTATCAATGAAAATTCGTCCACTGCACGACCGTGTGATTGTTAAGCGTAAAGAAGTTGAATCTAAATCTGCAGGCGGCATCGTGCTGACCGGTTCCGCAGCGGGTAAATCCACCCGTGGCGAAGTGCTGGCTGTAGGTAACGGTCGTATCCTGGAAAGTGGCGAAGTGAAGCCGCTGGATGTGAAAGTTGGTGACGTAGTGATTTTCAACGAAGGCTACGGCGCAAAAACCGAGAAGATCGACAACGAAGAAGTTCTGATCATCTCTGAAAACGACATCCTGGCGATTGTTGAAGCGTAATTTACGCGTAACTCACTGAACCTAACGAATTTAAGGGAAATTAGAAAATGGCAGCTAAAGACGTAAAATTCGGTAATGACGCTCGCGTAAAAATGCTGCGCGGCGTGAATATCCTGGCAGATGCAGTAAAAGTTACCCTGGGCCCGAAAGGCCGTAACGTGGTTCTGGATAAATCTTTTGGTGCACCGACCATCACCAAAGACGGCGTGTCCGTAGCGCGTGAAATCGAACTGGAAGACAAGTTCGAGAACATGGGCGCTCAGATGGTGAAAGAAGTTGCTTCTAAAGCTAACGATGCAGCGGGTGACGGTACCACCACTGCGACCGTACTGGCTCAGTCTATCGTTAACGAAGGCCTGAAAGCCGTTGCCGCTGGCATGAACCCAATGGATCTGAAGCGCGGTATCGATAAAGCCGTTGTTGCAGCCGTTGAAGAGCTGAAAAAACTGTCCGTACCTTGCTCCGACTCTAAAGCTATCGCTCAGGTTGGTACCATCTCTGCTAACTCCGATGAAACCGTGGGCGAACTGATTGCTCAGGCGATGGAAAAAGTGGGCAAAGAAGGCGTTATCACCGTTGAAGAAGGCACCGGCCTGCAGGACGAGCTGGACGTGGTTGAAGGTATGCAGTTCGACCGTGGCTACCTGTCCCCGTACTTCATCAACAAGCCAGAAACTGGTGCAGTTGAGCTGGAATCTCCATTCATCCTGCTGGCTGATAAAAAGATCTCTAACATCCGTGAACTGCTGCCAGTACTGGAAGCGGTAGCGAAAGCAGGTAAACCACTGCTGATCGTTGCTGAAGATGTTGAAGGCGAAGCGCTGGCAACTCTGGTTGTTAACACCATGCGCGGCATCGTGAAAGTGGCTGCGGTTAAAGCACCTGGCTTCGGCGACCGTCGTAAAGCGATGCTGCAGGATATCGCTGTGCTGACCGGTGGTACCGTGATCTCTGAAGAGATCGGTATGGAACTGGAAAAAGCCACCCTGGAAGATCTGGGTCAGGCTAAGCGCGTTGTGATCAACAAAGACACCAGCACCATCATCGATGGTACCGGTGACGAAGCGGCGATCTCTGGCCGTGTTGCTCAGATCCGTCAGCAGATCGAAGAAGCGACTTCAGACTACGATCGTGAAAAACTGCAGGAGCGCGTAGCGAAACTGGCAGGCGGCGTTGCCGTTCTGAAAGTGGGCGCAGCAACTGAAGTTGAAATGAAAGAGAAGAAAGCACGCGTTGAAGATGCCCTGCACGCTACCCGTGCTGCGGTTGAAGAAGGTGTGGTTGCTGGTGGTGGTGTGGCGCTGGTTCGTGTGGCTTCTAAGCTGCTGGAACTGCGTGGCCAGAACGAAGACCAGAACGTGGGTATCAAAGTTGCGCTGCGCGCAATGGAAGCTCCACTGCGTCAGATCGTTTCCAACGCCGGTGAAGAGCCATCTGTTGTCACCAACGCGGTGAAAGCAGGCGAAGGTAACTACGGTTACAACGCACAGACTGAAGAATACGGCGACATGATCGACTTCGGTATCCTGGACCCAACCAAAGTAACCCGTTCTGCTCTGCAGTACGCGGCATCTGTTGCTGGCCTGATGATCACCACCGAGTGCATGGTGACCGACCTGCCAAAAGGCGACGCGCCTGATTTAGGCGGTGCTGGCGGCATGGGCGGCATGGGTGGTATGGGCGGAATGATGTAATTCCTCCGCCACTTAACTGCCTGAGTGCGGGAGAGTAGCCGCGCCCGGTAAGGTTTTCGCCTTGCCGGGCGTTTTACTTTGTACACTATGTGGTGCGCTATTTGCAGACAAGCGTGAGCTGCTGATACAGGCTCTCCGGGTCGTCGTCGGGCGGCAACCGGTACTGAACGTCACACTGCTCGGTCGAGTGACTCACGTTGATACGTAGCTGACCCTCGTTTGCTGCATTCTCTATAAACACCACACCATCATCGACTGCCTCAGCGACAATTTTCCGATCGTCCCAGACGGTACTGCCTTTTGGCAACAGCCGGCCGTCGGCTAACGATATCGTCATTAACAACCGCGTGCCTGTCAGCATGGCGACATTAACAGTTTTTACCGAACCATATGCGGGGCGAAGGGTGCGGTGCCCGTTAGAGACATCCGCATTTTTCGGAAGCCAGTCGACATCAATATCAATGGCGTTATCGTGCCAGGCTGCCAGTGAGGGGATCACTGCCATCCCGCGCCAATCTGTCCAGGTGGTTCCCCCCGGAATGTTAACGGGGATACCTGCAATCGGATTACTGAGTTTGATCAGGCCGTAGGTGCTCTGGACGGGATTATTACTGAAGGTGATGCCCTCTTTGTGGGCGACCACGCTGCCGCTAGTGCTAACGCTGTAGTTTCGATAATGCTTGTTATCCACAAGCAGATTAAAGTTCACATTGGTATAGCGCAGGTTGTTGGAAAGTGAAGCCTGCAGAGATCGGTTACGTTCGCTATGTTCTTCTTCTGCGGCAAGCTGCAATTCACTCAGGCTGTTCAACGGCATGCTGACGCTGCTGCCTAGCAGGCGTCGCCGATCGTAGCTGCGATAGTAATGGCGGAAACGCTTCTCACCCAGCGGCCAGCTAAAATTAATGTTCACGCTGTTATTGTTCCTTGTGCCTCCGCTGCCGTGAGAGGCACTGGCCGTCAGCAGTAGCCCATTGCTGAAACGTCGATTCCAGTTGATCATGTAATAACGCCAGGCCCTTTCATCGGAATACGTTGTTGACCGACTGTGGGTGAGCGACAGCGTTCCAAGCCAGTCTGTCGTCCAGCCAAGGCCCACGCTTACTTCCAGATTATCTCTGCTGTAATAGTTATCCTTACGACTTCTGGTGCGGTTTGCGGCTTCTGCTAACGTTAAAAAGCCTGCGGTATTTTTCTTTACGCCCAAATTCAGTGACAGATTATTGCCCAGATTGTGATTGCTGTAAGCACGCAGCTGGACGCTTTGATTATGCTGATAGCGATTCTGCACCAGCATTGCCTGCAGGTGGAATGACTGCCCCGTTATTGATTCAGGGCTACCGCTTACGGAAGCGGCCACGGACTGATAGTTGTCGCTAAACAGTACCCCGGAACGTAATGACCAGCGACTTAGCAGGCGCCAGTTATGGTTCATCGTCAGTATTGCCGGAACATTGCTGCTGCCAGAATAGTTTTTCAGTTTCCCCATCGCCACACTGTACCCCTGCGGTGCCGGTTGTGACGCTGACGCAAGTTGCGTAACGGGAACAACAAACTGGTGGCTTTCACCCTGGGTTTCAACCACCGTGACTTGAAGTTCTGCATTAACATTTTGCACGGGGATATTGGTCAGATGAAACGGCCCGGCAGGTACTAAGGTGCTGTAAATCAACCGATCATATTGACGAACTTCGACACGGGCCTGAGGCGTGTTTGCGATACCGTCAATCTCGACTCCGCTGGCGTCAGCCCGATCCGAGCGCATGCCATCAGGAAATAACTGCACGCCTTTCAGTAAGCCGATGGAAAAAAGCGTGTTTTGCGCAGTCACCTCACCTACCTGTACGATGCGATTCAGGCTGCCGAAAAAATGCTCCAGATAGGTTGAGTTAACCGCCGCAGTAATTTTTCCATGGTCGTCCTGAATATTCTGCTGGCTGCGCAGTAGCCAGTTGGACACATTGATGCCGCTGTTAAGAGATAACCAACTGTAGCGCTCAGTGCCATTTTTAAACGTATTCACGTTGGTGAAAGAGTTATAATTAACGTGTGCAGCCGTGCCACCAGATTCTGCCGTCAGATCATTATGTTGCAGCCACTGCGGCGGCACCACAATACTCAGCGTCTGTGTCTCAGGCTGCCAGGCGAGGCTGGCATCGGGCTGTTCACCAATCCAGTCGTAGCATTCTGCTACATTGCTGACTTTGGGTGGGATTAACCCGAGGGATGCAAACATCTCAGGAGTAAAGCATACCGTCCCCTTGTCATTAGCCTGAACCTGAAACGATCCAATAAACTTACCGTTCAGAGTGATATCAACCAGATTCAGACCTTTTGGTATGGCAGTTAATTCATCAAGGTTTTCCATGTCTTCAGAGATGATCCCGCGACGTTTAAGTGCCACCATGTCCCAGTTTTCTTCAGCGCTCTCTTTCTGACTGCTGGCTTCAGCCGGTTTGGCGTAATTGAAAACAATCGCAAGGAGTAACGTACTGGTCAAAATTCCAGATTTTTTTATCACGCCATCCTGGGCGTTTCGTGTTGCCAAAATCCCTTTCCTCGTCACTCTTAGTGAGTGATATCCATTTCTACCATCCCGGTCTCATAACCATATTTTGACAGGGTTTCAATGCTGACTTTTTGCGTTGAGGCCAGGATTTCAGGCGTTTTTACCTGCACTTTTAAAGACTGTCCCGGCAGGATGTAGGCTTTTTCCAGCAGAGCCGTTTTATTAGAAGGTAATAGCGTGATTTCCTGTGCCAGCCTGACGACGTATTTTCCTGGATTGTTAACGGTTAACGTGTTCCCTTGTAATGACCAGACAAGCTCTTTCCACGGGTCGGCAATAATGGGTAGGCTTTTAGGATGAATAATGACCGGGATATTGTGGCGGATGTTCAAATCGATGGTATTTTCATTGCCCTTTTTTTTAGGATTGATTCCTTCAAATACCACCCGCTTCAGGTGTTCATGCTGCAGAGGTTGCTTGCTAACAAGAATGAAGCGTACGCGTTGAGTTTTATGTGCTCCTACACGCATAACAGGCTGAGTAGCAAAAAGTTTTGGCTGAGGATCGTCAGGTAAATTCAGGACTTTCACGTAGAGCAATGCTTCACGATCCTCCTGGTTATTAACGTTCATACTTCCGCCGCCTTTCGCTTCTTCAATAAATAGCATCGATGATTCAGGATTCATAATTGCATTTGAAGGAAACGTTGTGGAGAAGATTATCAAAGAAAAGATAGTCTGAATATAAATTCGGAAGTTCATAATGCCTCTGGTCATAATAAAGAGGGGAACCCGTGGGTTCCCCGCATTGATATTAAAAAAAGGCGCAATTACAGATAGACAATATCGTAGGTCGCCTGGCCATTCAGTTCGATAGTGTCGCTGGTACCTAATTCCTTCATTGCATTGATGTAAGGCTTGATTACCAGATTAATTTGGTGCTGACGTCCCATCTGTGGGACTTGGTTTATGCTGGACCAGCTATACATAACGGTGCTGGTGGGATCGAGGGCGGCTCCGGAATTCATGTCATCCCACTCCTTTCCGGAAAATGAGCTCAGGAAGTGGCCGATGTTTGAGTCATCAATCGTTCCGCTTTCCATTGTGACAATATAGCCGCCAATAGAGGCACCGCTCTCTGTACTGCCAAGGCTAAACAACTCTTCCACATCCATACCCGTAATTTTAACGTTTTGCGCGCCATCTGAGACATCTTTTGCTTTAAAGCCAACTAGGGTGGCTGCCGGGCAGCTAATCGACAGGTTGGCTTTCAATTCAGGTAGCGCACTGAATTCATCTTCTGAAAGTAGGCCTGGGCTGATTGCACCCATGTTCAGTGATGACGAGGTTCCACCATTGAAGCTGATATTACACGTTGGTGGAACAATTTTACCCGTAATATTCATGGTTGCCGTTGAGTTTGCGTTCGCTACGTTGACGGCTGCCATCGCCGCGACAGCAGAAACAAGAATTGTCATCTTTTTCATTAGTATATTCCTTTACCGGATAGATTTAAAAGAATAAACGTACCACTGAAGCAGCAGGTTGTTTATTCAATCCTTCGTTGTTATGGTCTTTGCTTCATAACGCGATAAATGTTATACGGATTTCGTATGGAGGTCATCTATTAAAAATTAAATTTCCTTGAATGGTTTTTAATGTCGCAGCGATGCGAGTATTTGGTTTTTTTTTCTGTTTTTAAATTGAGTGTTTTTCTGTATTCTCATGAAATATATCTGTTGTGTAACTGTTAAATGTTATTTTTATGGTGTTGTTGGTTTTATGTTTCTCATTAAAGGTTTTTTTAATCAGGCTGTTTTGTGAGGTTTTTGGATTTTTATTGATTGATTTTTTTCTAACTTAGCGTTTTTTCATGGCATCCTATTCTGACTGACGCCGCGCGTTTATGGTCTTATAACGCCCCTTTTCTCGCATATTCTAACGAAGAATATACAGGTAGTAACCCTTGTGTGACGTTTTAATGCACGCAGGCCTGACAACCCTCGCCGGTATCCACCACGCAGTGGTACCTCATGACTGTTTTTTTTTACTGCCGAAAAGGGTATAAGTAGGTGCGCACGTCGTAGCCTGAATGATGCTGTTTTCGCAGGTAAAGGATGCCTAAGGCTCACCTTACGTCTGCCTGACTCTGATGATAATAAATGGGGATTATAATGCGGATTAACTTGTTGGGACTCTCCGTTGCGGCACTGCTGCTGGCGGGCTGTAGCTCTTCTAATACTCTGAGTTCTGCGGGTGAGCGTGTGACTTTTACCGACCAGCAGCCAGCCAGCAGCTGCCAGCTTCTGGGTAACGTTACCGGCTCACAAAGTAACTGGTTCTCCGGCTCGGGTGGAGAAGGCAGCTCGCTGCGCGGTGCGGCAAACGACCTGCGCAACCGTGCGGCTGAAATGGGCGGTAACGTGATTTACGGTGCAACCAGCCCAACGCAGAATATCTGGTCAAGCTTCGCACCTCTCGACAGTAAGATGAGCGGCCAGGTGTATAAGTGCCCGTAAGCGCATTGATACATTGCGATCTACATTGAAAGTGAAAGAGGGTGGCCATGAGGGCCACCCTTTTTGTTGAAGACAGGGGGACAGAATCGTTGCTCTTGTCGTAATAGTTATTCCTGCCGCAGCTGTAAATCGAGCGGAGTTTTACTCGGTTCGCCACCAATTTCTCGTGCCAGCGTCGGCACCAGATAGCCCGATACCATTCCCAGAAGTTCACGCACGATAGCGCGGGCCCGGTTGTCATCAACATAGAAATGCGCTGCGCCCTGAACTTTGTCCAGCACGTGCAGGTAGTACGGCAGGATGCCAGCATCGAACAGCGCATTACTCAGTGCTGCCAAGGCAGGGGCATTATCGTTCACACCGCGTAGCAGCACGCTTTGATTCAGCAGCGTGACTCCTGCCCGCTTCAGCATGCGCATACCGTGACGCAGGTCATCGTCAATTTCCTGCGCGTGGTTAATATGGCTCACCAGCAGCGTTTGCAAACGTGATTGCGCCAGGCGCTGACAAAGCGCTTCGGTAATGCGCCGTGGGATGACTACCGGCAGACGGCTGTGAATGCGCAGACGCTTAATATGCGGAATGCGTTCCAGTTCGCCGATTAACCAGTCCAGTTCGTGATCTTTCGCCATCAAAGGATCGCCGCCGGAGAAAATAATCTCATCCAGTTCTGGCTGCTGTCGGATATACTCGAGCGCCTGCTGCCAGTTGCGCTTATTACCCTGATTATCTTCGTAGGGGAAATGGCGGCGGAAGCAGTACCGGCAGTTGACGGCACAGCCGCCTTTGACCAGCAACAGCGCACGATTTCGATATTTATGTAACAGACCCGGCACCACGCTGCTCTGCTCATCCAGCGGATCGGTACTGTAACCTGGCGCATCAACAAACTCCTGCTGCGAGGTGATCACCTGTAGCAGCAGCGGGTCCTGCGGATCGCCCTTGCGCATGCGCGCAGCAAACGCTCTTGGCACCCTGAGTGCGAAAAGCCGGCGTGCGCCTAGGCCTGAAGCGAGCTCAGGGTCATTCTGCAACGCTAAAAGTTGCAGTAATTCATCGGGATCGGTGATTACATCGGCAAGTTGATGCAACCAATCTTCTCGTGCAGGGGTATTTAGGGTTACAATGTGTGCCATTTTTTTGGCTTAGTACCAGTAATAAAATTGTAGAGGGCCTTTATGGCGACTTATTCTAGCAACGATTTCCGTCCCGGTCTTAAAATCATGTTCGAAGGCGAGCCTTATGCCGTCGAAGCCAGCGAGTTTGTTAAACCAGGTAAAGGCCAGGCATTCGCGCGCGTAAAAATGCGCCGTTTGCTGACCGGTACTCGCGTAGAGAAAACCTTCAAGTCTACCGACTCCGCTGAAGGCGCTGACGTAGTAGATACCAACCTGAACTACCTGTACAACGACGGTGAGTTCTTCCACTTCATGCACCCGGAAACCTTCGAACAGCACCCTGTTGAAGAGAAGACCGTAGGCGAAGCGGCAAAATGGCTGCTGGATAACGCGGAGTGCATCGTGACTCTGTGGAACGGTCGTCCAATCGCCGTTCAGCCACCAAACTTTGTTGAGCTGGAAATCACCGATACCGATCCTGGCCTGAAGGGTGATACCGCAGGTACCGGCGGCAAGCCAGCTACGCTGAGCACCGGCGCAGTAGTGAAAGTGCCTCTGTTCGTACAGATTGGCGAAGTGATTAAAGTTGATACCCGTTCTGGCGAATACGTTTCACGCGTAAAGTAAGCCTGAATCAGTAAGGGTTCGGTTCATCGGACCCTTATCCGCACGCTTTTCCTTTTTCTCAGCGCCCTCAGGGCAATTGAATAAATTACGGCTATGCTTAAAGCGCTGTTCTTTATTAATGATTAAAAGGAAATTGCCATGAAGAAAAGTATTTTAGCCATTATTTCCGTTCTGGTTCTCTCTTCCGTTTTGACAGCCTGTAACACCACGCGTGGCGTGGGCGAAGACGTTGAGGCGGGCGGTAAGGCAATTCAAAAAAGTACTCAGTAATCAGCTTGTCAGGCCAGTACAGGGTGCTGGCCTGACACTCCTTTCAAAACCTGCCTCCGCAGGTCGATATTCTCTCTCAGCATCAGCATCAGCATCAGCATCAGCCTCAGCGGCCGACACTACAGCGTAATCACGCCAATTAATGCCACTACGCTCAATATCGCTGCCAGCCCGTAGCACAGCCATTTACTGCCGGGAATATGCAGCTTCAGGTCGTGCAGCCCGTGATGGAGGCGATGCATGCTGCACCACAGCGGCAGGACAATCGCCAGTAGCAGGATGATTCGGCCGGGGAAAGAGGCCGCGAAGGCCATAATTCGCGTGTAGCTGAATGCTTCTTCCGGCGACCAGCCTACGGGCAGCAGCAGACCGACCAGCAGGATCAGCACCGGGCTGAACATCGCCGTCCACATACCTCCTGCGCCAAACAGCCCCCAGAAGATCGGTTCGTCAGAACGTTGCGGTAATGCTTTCATTTATGCTCCTTACGCCCACAGCGCAGCGGCCAGTACCGCAAGGCTGAGGATGACCATGATGATCCATAACCCTTTAATCAGCGGCTCCGGCGGCAGCTTCTCCCCTTTGACGATAATGATCGACGCCTTGGGGGCCAGATCGAACCAGGTTTTGCTGTGTAGCAGTGCGGCGAACAGCGCCAGCACGTTAAGCAATAGCGTGACGGGATGCTGTAAAAACGCCACATAGCCCGCCCAGCTTTCCGCACCGTGCTTAAGGGCAAATACGCCGAAAATCAGCTCCAGGCTAAACCACAATGCCGGAATCGCCGTGCTTTCCCGCAGCATGTAGAAGCGGTAGAAGGGCAGAGAGCGCCACCAGGCGGACTCCACCGGGCGGCAGTAAGGATTGCGTTTTGTCGTCATATCGGTCTCCCTTAATGAGGTTTCAGCGTGGCGATCATGAAGTCCCGACTGCTCTCTATTTTCCCCTGCTGAATCGCTGCCGCCGGATCGACGTGTTTTGGACAAACTTCGGAGCAGTAGCCGACAAAGGTACAGCTCCAGACGCCGTTTTCTCCATTTAGCTGCGGCATGCGCAGTGCTTTGCCGCGATCCCGGCTGTCCAGGTTGTAACGATGGGCGAGGGTGATAGCCGCAGGGCCGATAAATTCCGGGTTAAGCCCGAACTGTGGGCAGGCGGCGTAACATAAACCGCAGTTAATACAGCCGGAAAACTGATGGTACTTCGCCATCTGCGCAGGCGTCTGGCGCCCCGGTCCCTGAGCCGCATCGCCAGCGTTGCCGATAATCCACGGCTTGATGGCTTCCAGACTTTCGATGAAATGGGTCATATCCACAATCAGATCGCGCTCGATGGGGAAATTAGCCAGCGGCTCAACTTTCATTCCCTGCGGATAGTCGCGCAGGAAAATTTTACAGGCGAGCTTCGGCACGCCGTTGACCATCATTCCGCAGGAACCGCAGATGGCCATTCGGCAGGACCAGCGGTAGGACAGATCGAAAGCGAGGTTGTCCTTGATATAGCCCAGCGCATCCAGCAGCGACGTTTGCTCATCCCAGGGCACGTTGAATATTTCATGGCGCGGCAGCCGATCTCTTTCCGGGTTGTAGCGCAGAATATCGATTTTACGCAGAGCGTTATCACTCATTTACGGGCTCCTTCTGGCTGTTATCCTCCGATGCGGCACCGTACACGCGCTGTGCCGGTGGCAGATGGGTAATGGTGACCGGGTCCCAGGCGACGGTAGGTGCAGCCTGTGGATTAAAGAAGGTCAGGCTGTGCTGCAGATATTTATCATCATTGCGCGTGGTACAGCCTTCATCCAGCCGTTGGTGCGCACCGCGAGACTCTTTGCGCTCAAATGCCGAATGGGCCATGCATTCCGCAACGTCCAGACCGTGCTTCAGCTCAATCGTGTACAGCAGCTGCGTATTGAAGACGCTGGAGCTGTCGGTAATCGCCACGTTTTCGACTCGCTGTTTAAGCTCGGCCAGCTTATCAATCGTCTTCTGCATCAGTTCCGGGGTACGATAGATACCGCAGCCTTCTTCCATCGCCATGCCCATTTCATCACGCAGCGCCGACAGGTTTTCACCGCCGGACTGATGGGTTAGCGCGTGCAAACGGCGTTCGATGTCGCTGCTCTGGGCACTGATGGCGTTATCGGAGATGGAATGCGGCTGAGCGCAGCGCTGTGCAGCTTGCTCACCCGCCAGGCGGCCAAACACCACCAGTTCTGCCAGCGAGTTTGAACCCAACCGGTTAGCACCGTGCAGGCCGACGGAAGAACATTCACCGATGGCGAAAAGCCCCTGGATTCGGGTTTCGCACTGTGCATTCGTTTCGATGCCGCCCATCGTGTAGTGAGCGGTGGGGCGCACCGGAATCGGCGCACTGACCGGATCGACGCCGACGTAAGCTTTACTGAGTTCACAGATAAACGGCAACCGCTCATGCAGCTTTTTCGCGCCGAGATGGCGTAAATCCAGATGCACAACGTCGCCGCGCGCGGTGGCGATGGTGTTGCCTTTGCGCCACTCATGCCAGAACGCCTGAGAAACCTTATCCCGCGGTCCCAGTTCCATATATTTATTTTTCGGCTGACCGATGGGGGTTTCAGGACCCATGCCGTAATCCTGCAGATAGCGATAGCCGTCTTTATTCACCAGAATACCGCCTTCGCCGCGGCAGCCTTCGGTCATCAGGATACCGGAGCCGGGAAGGCCGGTTGGGTGATACTGCACAAACTCCATATCGCGCAGCGGCACGCCGTGGCGGAAGGCCATCGCCATGCCGTCACCGGTGACAATACCGCCGTTAGTGTTGTAGCGATAAACACGCCCCGCGCCGCCGGTAGCGAGGATAACCGAGCGCGCGCGCACCTCAACCAGCGTGCCTTCCATCATACTCAGCGCGACCAGGCCGCTGGCAACGCCGTCGTCGACCAGCAGGTCGAGGACAAAATACTCATCCAGCCGCTGAATTTGCGGATACTGCAGCGACGTCTGGAACAGGGTGTGCAGCATATGGAAGCCGGTTTTGTCGGCGGCAAACCAGGTGCGCTCGTTCTTCATGCCGCCAAATCGGCGTACGCTAATGGAGCCATCCGGCTGACGGCTCCACGGACATCCCCAACGCTCAAGCTGGGCCATCTCCTGCGGACAGTGTTCCACAAAGTAGTCTACGACCGGTTGCTCACAGAGCCAGTCGCCGCCGGCAACCGTATCGTGAAAGTGAGAGTCAAAGCTGTCCTGTGAAGTGGTGACGGCGGCAGCCCCCCCTTCGGCGGCAACGGTGTGGCTTCGCATCGGATAGACCTTAGAGATCAACGCTATCTTCAGCCTCGGGTTAGCTTCTGCGGCAGCAATGGCGGCGCGCAGTCCGGCACCCCCCGCACCGACAATGACCATATCGACAGTCAGGATTTGCACATGTTCCTCCCTGCTTAACTTTTTATAGTATTTTCATAGTGTTGGCGAAGTTCTTTCGCCAGTCTGTGCCCAGTATACTTTGGCTAAAAATGCGCTAACTTGATGTGTTCGGGTATTTGGGCGGGTAGTGTAGAAAAAGTGTACAAAGGGTGATTTGCCGTAAGAAACGGTTTTATTTCACGTAGAATTGTGTGCGACGCCACGTACAGGTAGACTTCTTGCCCTGACTGACTTTGGAGTAGAAAAGATGAGCGAAACGGCCAGCTGGCAGCCGAGTGCATCCATCGCTAATTTATTAAAACGAGCGGCGATCATGGCTGAAATCCGGCGTTTCTTTGCCGATCGTGGCGTACTGGAAGTGGAAACCCCGGCGATGAGCCAGGCCACGGTCACCGACGTCCACCTGTTCCCGTTCCAGACCCGTTTTGTGGGACCGGGCGCATCGGCAGGCATCGATCTCTATCTGATGACCAGCCCGGAATATCATATGAAGCGGCTGCTGGCTGCTGGCAGTGGGCCTATTTATCAGCTCTGCCGCAGCTTCCGCAATGAGGAGATGGGGCGCCACCATAACCCCGAATTCACCATGCTGGAGTGGTATCGCCCGCATTATGATATGTACCGCCTGATGAACGAGGTGGACGATCTGCTCCAGCAGGTGCTGGAATGCGCGCCGGCAGAAACCCTTTCCTATCAGCAGGCGTTTATCCGCCATCTGGAGATCGATCCGCTTTCTGCCGATAAGATCCAGCTGCGTGAAGTGGCTGAAAAGCTCGGGGCGGGCGATCTGGCAAACCGCGAAGAAGATCGCGATACGCTGCTGCAGCTGCTGTTTATGCTCGGTGTAGAGCCGGAGATTGGTAAAGATCGCCCGGCCTTCGTGTATCACTTCCCGGCAACCCAGGCTTCGCTGGCGGAGATCAGCACGGAAGATCACCGCGTGGCGGAACGCTTCGAGGTTTACTTTAAGGGAATTGAGCTGGCGAACGGTTTCCGCGAGCTGACCGACAGCCGCGAACAGCGTCAGCGTTTTATGCAGGATAATAAAAAGCGCGCGGCAGCGGGCTTGCCGGAACAGCCGATCGATAACAATCTGCTGGATGCGCTGGCGCACGGCCTGCCGGAGTGCTCCGGCGTGGCGCTGGGCGTTGACCGTATTATCATGCTGGCATTAAAAGCCGAACAGCTGAGCGACGTGATTGCCTTTACGGTAGATCGCTGCTGATAAAGTAGCAGACCCTTCTCAGCGACAGATCCCGTTTCGGGATCTGTCGCATTCGATATCGTTATCTGAAATCCTGAACTGCAGCTAATTTCGCGACCTGCTGACGCCTGACGCCTGACGCCTGATGCGGTTGCAGCTTATAAGCCACCCGATTTATAGGTTCTGGCCACCGGCGCGCCGTTGCTGGCTGGCGTTTTACGACCAATCGTTTCCATTCGCACCTGGAACGGTGGGAACGGCATCTCCAGCCCGTGTTCCTGATAGCCGCGCAGGATCAGCTGATGCAGCTCATGGCGCAACGGCATACGGTGCCCCATTTCTGCGGCATGAATACGCAGCTCAAACAGCTGAATACCCTGCTGCAAATCAACCAGGAAGGCTTCCGGCTGCGGTGTTTCCAGCACGTAGCTACAGCGATGAGCCGCCTGTAGCAGCACGTTGGTGACCTCTTCGCTATTGGCTTCCGCCGACGCCGGGATAGTCAGCACCACGCGCGTCACCGAGTCGGAGAGCGACCAGTTCACAAACTGCTCGGTGATAAACGCCTTGTTCGGCACAATGATCTCTTTGCGATCCCAGTCGGTAATGGTGGTTGCACGGGTATTAATACGGGTGATGCTGCCGGTCAGATCGCGAATGGTCACGGTATCGCCGATACGAATCGGTTTCTCAAACAGGATGATCAGGCCGGAGATAAAGTTGGCGAAAATCTCCTGCAGGCCAAAGCCCAGTCCTACACCCAGCGCCGCGACCAGCCACTGAAGTTTCGACCAGTCAACGCCGATCATCGAGAATCCGGTCAGCCCACCGATCAGGATCAGCAGATACTTGGTAACGGTAGTAATGGCGTAGCCGGTCCCCGGTGTGAGATCCAGGTGCTGCAACAACGCCAGCTCCAGCAGAGCGGGCATATTGCGCACCAGCTGGGTGGTAATAATCAGCACCAGCACGGCAATAAGAACCGAACCGAGCGTTATCGGCTGCAGGCTTTCCACGCCCTGAATCGTGGTATTAACGTCCCACAGGCGGATATTTTCCAGGAAGCCAAATGCGGAATGAATTTCTGACCAGAGCACAATCACCGACACCAGCGCTATCAGCGTCAGAATTGAGCGCACCAGCCGCAGCGACTGAGCGCTGATAGCATCAAGATCGATCACCGGCTCTTCGACGTCGATACTGTCAGCGGCGGTCTGCTGCGCGGCGGTTTCTTCCTCACCGCGTGCACGCTGGGCAAGGATCTCGGCGCGGCGGTGGCGGGCACGATCGAAGGCGATACGGCGCCGTTGAATCAGCATCCAGCGGCGAATGATATGGTAGATCACCAGCAGCAGGAACCAGATTGCCACCGATGTTTCCAGCCTTGCCAGCAGCGCCTGAGCCGTTGCCAGATAACCAATGCAAGACGCCAGTGCGGCAATCAGCGGCATGGCAATCATCGCATTCCACAGGATGTTATTAATGAAATTCTCGCCGTTACCCTCTTTATCCAGGTGCAGCGGTATCCCGGCGCGTTTAAGGCTGACGGTGACCAGGCTCAGCGCACCGCAAATCAGAATAAAGCACAGGCGGCCCAGCGTAGCGGAGAACTCGCGGTCTTCAAGGTTATCGAAGGCGATCAGCACCATCATCAGCGGCACGACCAGGCCAATACAGAGCGTATAGAAACGCATTGCGCGGGCCACGCGGGTTTGCGGCCAGCGGAAGTGGATGATAAACAGTCCCTGCGGGCGGGCAAAGGTCGCGCTGATCATAAAGGCCCACAGCAGCGGCACGCTGGCGGTAACGCCATCGCCGACGGCGACGGCAATCGGATACGGCCAGGCGTGCTGTAGGCCATAACCCAGTGCGGCCCACAGTACCGGCAGCGGCAGAGCCACCAGAATGGACCAGAACACGGTGCGTAGCGTCAGGCTGAAGTGGTCGAGGGTGACTTTGCCAACCTTGCTGGAGGCGCGCTCAAGGAAGTTACGGAAGTGACGGCGCGAGCTGATACTGAAACCGACCAGCAGAATAGCGCCAAGAATCGGCATCACCGTTTCGCGGCTGGTGACCATCATTACCAGCGCGCCGCCCAGCTGCCCCAGGGTATCCAGCGAGAGCAGACGCTGCAGATCGCGCGCCAGTTCAAGCGGATAGCTGATACTGATTGGGCTGACGTCGGCGGTCCAGAACAGGTAGCGGTGGGTGGCTTCTTTGACTTCATTCAGCGCATCAACCAGCTGGCTGTTGCCAACCTTCAGCTTGGTCACGCCGAGGATCAGGTTATCGCAGCCGGAAAGGAGTGAGGTCAGCAGCTCGCGCTGGGTTTTTAGCTGCGCATCCAGAATACGGCGCTGTTCGCTGGTCAGATTACTGTTGTCATCCTGACGCAGCTGCTTCAGCGTTTGCTGGCGCTCCAGCAGATCTTCGTAGTGCAGCCGCTGCACGCGCAGCTGCGCCATTTCGTTGTCCAGCTGCTGCGGCTTTGGCATATCGGGCAGGCGCGAAACCTGTGCCCGCAGCGCTTCGCCGAGAACGTTGGACATGCCCAGCCACTGCGACTGCTCGCGCAGCGTGCTCAGTGCCTGACGGACCTGAATCGTCTGGTTGGCGGCGGTACGCTGCTGCGACGCCACCAGGTCCATCCGCTGCGCCTGTTGATTCAGTGCGGCGGACAGCTCGCGGTTAACGCGGAACTGTTCGGCGATGCCCTCGGGCATATCACCGCTGTTTTCTGCCAGCTGTTCGGTGCGGGCCAGCGCCATTTCGGCTTCGCGCTGGCGCAGGCCGTTAAGCTGATTGCGCAGATCCTGCAGATAGGCATCCAGCTGGCTGGCTTTGAGCTGGTGGACTTCCGCCCGCATTCTCGCCAGTTCCTGGCGGTTGTTCGCGGAGAGCTGCGCCAGTTCCAGTTCATCAACACGTGCTTTCTGTGCCGCCGATTCCGCCTGGCGTGCTGACAGCTGTGCCTGCGCCAGCGGCGTGGTTGCCGTCGGCTGACCCTGCAGGCGGCGCTCCACCTCGCTCAGGCTGCGGCGGGCGTCGGTTTGCTGCAGCGGCAGCTGGGACAGAGAGTCGCTGATTTCACGGGCGCGATCCTGCTCCTGCTGCGACAGGCGACCTTCTTCCAGCAGCTGACTGCTGACCTGCAGGATCTCCTGATCGAGATCGGCCGCGCTCATATTGCTGCGCAGCTGTTTATTGCTGTCGGTCAGGCTGGCGATCTGCTGGCGTAAATCACGAGAAAGCTTGGGGAAATCATCGATGATCTGCTGATATTCCTGCGTTTTATCCAGCGAGGACTTTTGCTCGTCCAGCCAGTTCAGGGTTGACTGCAGGGCATCGACAATTTCCGCCTGATTCGCAGTCGTTTTGTCTGACTTCGCCTGTTCAAGTTCCTGTTTGATTTGCGCGGCATCCGGTGCGCTGGCGGCATAGAGCGGCTGGAGAAGACTCCAGCCTAACAAAAGAGAGAGAATCAGGCGTGACATGGCAATCCGCTATGGATGATGGAGAACGTCTTCCGCACTGTCTTTTTGCAGTGCGATGGCCAGCGTCTCGCCCAGGCGGACTTTACTTTCCGCAGCCAGGCTTTCAGCCAGTTTTACTTTACCTTCGGCAAACAGGTTAATCACCGTAGAGCCCAGTTTGAAACGGCCCATTTCCTGGCCTTTCAGGAGTACAACGGAACCCTCGGCATCCGCACCCGGGAAGCTCCAGCGCTTGATCACGCCTTCACGCGGTGGCGTAACGGTGCCCGCCCAGACGGTTTCGATGCTGCCAACGATGGTGGCACCGACCAGAATTTGCGCCATCGGGCCAAATTCAGTATCGAACAGGCAGATGACTCTCTCATTACGGGCAAACAGATTCGGGATGTTCTGTGCGGTGAGCGGATTCACCGAGTAGAGGTCGCCGGGAACGTAGATCATTTCACGCAGGATACCGTTACACGGCATATGCACGCGGTGATAGTCGCGCGGTGCAAGGTAGGTCGTTACAAACTCACCGTTGCGGAACATCTCCGTCATCTTTTCATTGCCTGCCAGCAGGCCTTCCAGCGAGTAGGTGTGGCCTTTGGCCTGGAAGATTTGGTCACCGTCAATGTGGCCCAGCTGGCTGATGGCGCCATCAGCAGGCAGCACCAGCAGGTTTGGATCGGCAATCAGCGGCCGTGCGTCATCGCGCAGCGGACGGACAAAAAAGTCGTTAAAGGTACGATAGCTGGCGGTATCCGGCTTCTGCGCCTCTTTCATATCGACTTTGTAGAACCATACAAAGACGTCGATGACCGCTTTGGTCAGCCATCCGCCGCGTTTGCTGGCACCCCAGCCGGCAAGTTCAGTCAGGGCCTTTTTAGGCAATAAATTATTCAGGCCGAGTTTAATACGATCCAACACGTGAGCCTCCTGGCTTAATCAGACAGCGAAAAATTAATGGGGGCGGATTGTAACAGCGCCCGTCGGTTAAGGCTAATGCCTGTCCGGGCGCGTTCAGTCAGCAATATGGCGCAGCGTATTCTGGCGGTCTGCATCCATCAGCATCTTAAAGGAAAGACGGTCAATCTTTGTCAGCGTTGAAGCTTCGACGGGTTTTCGCCTGAACTTCAGACATGCTTTCCAGAATGTGGTGGTAGTTAACGAAGCGCGACTCGTCGATCTCGCCGTTATCTACCGCTTCACGGATGGCACATCCCGGATCGGTATCATGCTTGCAGTCGCGGAATTTACAGCCGCCCAGATACTTACGAAATTCGACAAATCCCTGGGTGATTTGTTCCGGTTCCAGATGCCATAAACCGAATTCACGAACGCCGGGGGAGTCAATCACGTCGCCGCCGTGTGGGAAGTGATATAGACGAGCCGCAGTGGTGGTGTGCTGGCCAAGGCCGGAGACGTCGGAAACGTCGTTGGTGAGGATCTCATTGCTGCTGAGGTCCAGGCCGAGGAGGGCGTTAAGCAGGCTCGATTTGCCGACGCCGGACTGGCCGGCAAAGATGCTGACGCGCCCGGTCAGCGCTTCTTCCAGCTCGGCAAGGCCCTGTTTTTCATGGCTGGAAACCATCAGCACCCGGTAGCCAATATGGCGATAGATATCCATCTGCTCATCGACGAATTTACGGCCTTCTTCATCCAGCAAATCGGTTTTGTTCAGCACCAGCAGCGGTTCAACGTCCAGCGTTTCGCTGGCGACCAGATAGCGATCGATGATATTCAGCGACAGCTCGGGCAGAATCGCAGAAACGATAACGATCTGATTGATATTGGCGGCGATCGGTTTGACGCCATCGTAGAAATCCGGGCGGGTGAGGACCGACGTCCGCTCGTGTACGGCTTCAACAATGCCTTTGACCGTTGCGCCACCTTCAGCACCCGGTCGCCACAGCACGCGATCGCCGGTAACCAGAGAACGGATGGTGCGGCGAATGTTGCAGCGGTGAACTGAACCATCCGCATCTTCTACGTCTACGTGCATACCAAACCGGCTGATCGCGACGCCATCACGCGCCTCGCCGAACAGGCTGTCATCCGGTTCGGGCTTATCGGCACGCTGCTTCAGGCGGCGATCGTGGTTAGCACTTACGCGACGTTGTTGACCTTTGGATAGTTTGTTTTTACTCACTGTTCCTCACACAAATCAGGCATGTTTCGCCCTTGAGGGGCAAAACGTCTATCATACACGCTAATTAACGACAATGCCGCTTTGACCACAGTGAGATGCACTATGACCGCGAATGCTAATAACCTGATTTGGATTGATCTTGAAATGACAGGCCTGGACCCGGAACGGGATCGTATTATCGAGATTGCCACGCTGGTTACCGATGCCAATCTGAATATTCTCGCTGAAGGGCCGGTATTTGCCGTACATCAGTCCGACGCCCAGCTGGCGCTGATGGATGACTGGAACGTGCGTACGCACACCAACAGCGGACTGGTTGAACGCGTGAAGGCCAGCCAGCATGACGATCGTGCGGCCGAACTGGCCACCATCGAATTCCTCAAAGAGTGGGTGCCTGCGAACAGCTCACCAATTTGCGGCAACAGTATCGGCCAGGATCGCCGTTTCCTGTTTAAGTACATGCCTGAACTGGAAGCCTACTTCCACTATCGCTACCTGGACGTCAGCACGCTGAAAGAGCTGGCGCGTCGCTGGAAGCCTGAAATCCTGCCGGGCTTTAAAAAGCAGGGTTCGCATCAGGCGATGGATGATATCCGTGAATCCGTAGCCGAGCTGTCCTACTACCGCGAGCACTTTATCCAGCTGTGATAATAACGGTGGCGGGTGGGGCGTTGAACATTCTTTTTAACGGCTGCCAGCCACATTCTTCACCTGTTTTGCTGATAAATTCACCTTTTTGCTGGCTTTATCAGCAGTCGGAAAGAAAAGTCCATATTTTTACGATGATGGGATTGCGCAGGGGGGAAATCTCCGTATAATGCGCTCCCCGTACCGGTGAAGAAATTACATCGCTACGACTAAGCGGGAATAGCTCAGTTGGTAGAGCACGACCTTGCCAAGGTCGGGGTCGCGAGTTCGAGTCTCGTTTCCCGCTCCAAATTTTGTTCCGCCGTGCAAGCGGTGGAATAGTAAAAAAAGACCCTAACGGGTCTTTTTTTATGCCTGAAATTCTCCCTGATATCCGACAGATTTCTGCGCCAGCGAATTTAAAAACCGTCGTATTTCTTGCAAAGCCCAGCGAAATATCAGGGCGATGTCTCCACCGCCCCTGAGGTATTACTGGCTGTTGCTCAGTACGCCATAAATGCGCTTAACCTGCTGGTCATAGGCGGTTAACCCACCTGCTGAATAGATTGCTTTGGCGTCCAGATAAACAATATGGCCGTCTTTTGCCGCTCTGGTTGCACGCACCTGCGGATCGCCCAGCAGTTTTTCCGCATTCGCCGGTCCCTGACCGATGGCGCTGTTGCGGTCGATCACGAAGATCCACTCCGGGTCTGCTTTTTTGATGCGGGCAGCATCAACGATCTCACCGAAACGGCCTTTGCCCTCGACCTGGGTCGCTTCTTTAAAGCCCAGAAGATCGAAGATAAAGCCGTAGTGGTCGCCATAGCCATAGGCCATCAGCTTATCGCCCGTCACCAGGACGGTCATCGCGGTGCCGGCTTTTTCCGCCAGCGGGCGCGTTTTTTGAATATCCTTGTTAAATGAGGCCAGTGCCTGCTCTGCCTGCGGCTGTTTATCAAACAGCTTGCCTAAGGTACGTGTGCGATCTTCAAGACTGCTCAGCAGATGGGCATTATCCACGGTCAGATCCAGCGTGGGTGCGACAGCGCGTAATTTATCGGTTGACTCAAATGCGCGGCTGCCGCCGATAATCAGGTCGGGCTTATGCTGTTTTAGCACCTCGAAATCGGGCTTAAACGGATTGCCAACGTTGTAGTAGCTGTCTGACTCGTACTTACTGAGATAGGCCGGATAACTGCCTTTTTCCTTAGGTAACGGCAGGCCGGAAACCTTTACTCCCAGCACATCAAGAATATCCAGCATGGCCAGATCGTAAACCACGACATTCTGCGGATTCTTATTCAGCGTCTGAGTATTGATGCTATCGGTAACGGGGATGCTGGTGGCAGATATCTCCGCAGCAAAAGAACCACTGGTTGCGAGTAGCAGGCTGGTCGCCAGAATATTGCGAGTGAAACGAGGTAGAGGCATAAAACAACATCCTTTGTAAGTGTAAATGGTAATCGTTCTCAATTAATGATACTGCAAACGTTTCCTATGTACATAGGGCTGTTATTCGCTCGAACGTGCTGAATTCTGCTTGTTAAACATGCTTTTTGGAGAAATTTATAGCAGTCGGTCTGATTAAGATGAAAAAGCGAGAAAGGGGGCTTGTCAGGCTGCATCATCTGGTCCATAATGGCGCCCATTCCTGATTCGGGAATGAAGTAAAAGATTTAAATATCAAACAATTACCTACTGTTTGATAGCAGCACCACTCCTAAGCGGGAATAGCTCAGTTGGTAGAGCACGACCTTGCCAAGGTCGGGGTCGCGAGTTCGAGTCTCGTTTCCCGCTCCAAGTTTTCTTCCTATCGCCTTTCTAAATTCCAGTCGATTTACTTTAATTCTCCCTGTTCTGCCCAAAAATTAGCACCAGCGTTGCAAGAAAAATTAACTTAATTTATTTAAGGATAATTATGTTCTGTCAGAGCGGTTCCCTTTACGGCTTTAGCGTTCGATGGGCGTTAGTGACGCTCTTGTGCTTATTGTTCTCCTCTCTGACTTATGCCGCACCGGTGGTGGGTTTTAAAGAGATCGATCTGGATAAAGACGATCCACGCCCCCTGAAGTTTGCCATTTGGTATCCTGCGAAAAAACAAACCCACGCGGAAATGATTGCCGATAGCCGGGTATTCTATGGTTTTAACGCCGTGCGGAACGGCGCGCCTGAAAACGGTAAGCATCCGTTAATCGTCATTTCTCATGGCTACGGCGGCACGTGGCGAAATCTGAGTTGGCTGGCCGCTGATTTGGCCGATCGGGGATACATTGTGGCTGCACCGAATCATCCCGGCACCAGTGCATTTAATCGCGATCCTCACCAGGCTGCGCGGTTAGCACAGCGCCCGCACGATCTCAGCCGGGTTATTGACGTGCTAGGCGCGAATTCCTCGCTGGCAGGAGACATCGACGAGGAAAGGATTGCGGCTCTGGGCCATTCTCTTGGGGGATGGACCGTTGTTGCTCTGGCGGGTGGGCATTTTGATACCACCTTATTTAAAGAAGCATGCCGGATGTATCCCATTCTGAATGCCTGCGGCCTGGCTTCAACGCTGGATCTTGGTAATCCGGGACTGGAGAAAAGCATGCAGGATCGGCGTATTAAAGCGTTTATCTCCCTGGATGGTGGGCTGATTCGTGGATTCACGTCACAGAGCCTGGGGGAAATAGCGATTCCTTCACTCATTATTGGTGCGGGTACGGATGTCGGTGATATGCCCGTTGCGCTTGAATCCGGCTACCTGCATGCGTTTCTGCCAAAGGCAGGTTCTGATTATGTTGAAATCTCCGATGCCATGCATTTCAGCTTTCTCCAGCGCTGTAAACCGGGCGCGATGGCAATCCTGGCGGGTGAAGGGCAGGACATTCTCTGTAAGGATGGAGGAAACCGAAGCAGAGAGGAGATTCACCATCAAATCGCCGATCTTGTTATCGCGTTTCTTGGAAAAAACCTGCCGAAAACGACGGATTAAACCCACTCAGGAAGGAGGGGGGGCTGATAAGGCGGGGGTTTTCAGGGAGATAACGTCGCACTGAGCGAAAAAATGAGAACCATGTGAATTTTTTTTGACGCGGCTCTTGCCAGCGCTACCAAACAGGTCCATAATAGCGACCTCTCCTCGGGAATTGAGGGGGAAAGCTAGAAAAATCAGTAAGTTACAACTTTCTAGTTCAGTAAAGCAGCACCACTCCTAAGCGGGAATAGCTCAGTTGGTAGAGCACGACCTTGCCAAGGTCGGGGTCGCGAGTTCGAGTCTCGTTTCCCGCTCCAATAATTTTTCATCTCATCATAATCTTCAAATTATCCACAGCACTACGCTGAAGGATGTTTGTTTTTTATTGCTAAACGAAAATTGTTTTAAACAGAGTTATCCACAGGATAGTTTTCTGCTGCCTGCAATTGCCCGATCGGCAAATTCCTATGCCTTTTTTACAACTCATTGTTTTTTATCTATTTGTGAATATTTCAAAATGTTATCTGGATCGCTTGTCATTTCTGTGAAGATTGAATGACAAAGCTTTTTTATTTTTATTCACAGCGTGTGGAAAAATCTGCTGCGGTAAAAATTGATCCAATTGTGCATTTAAGCATCACGCGGTAATCCTTTTTCTATCGCTCGCACCAGGCGTCGCTGCTGGCTGCTCTGAACCTCAACAACATTTTCATCGCGCTTTGCCAGCTGGCAGGCGATAGCCCAGCGGATATGCTCATCCAGCATTTCATTTTCCCCCAGTCTGGCCTCTAAAGCCTGAAGGTGTGATGCTTCCCAGGGCGCATTGCCCAATGCTACGGCCACGTTACGCAACCAGCGCAGGTGCCCGATACGTCGGATCGCCGATCCCTCGGTTACCCGCAGGAATTTTGTTTCGTCCCAGGCGAACAGATCGATAAGCGGCGGTGCATGTAACACGGCACGAGGACTAAAATCATCTTCATCAGTCAACTGGCCGTAGCGGTTCCATGGGCAGATTAGCTGGCAGTCATCGCAGCCGTAGATGCGGTTACCGATCAACGGTCGGAACTCTTCCGGAATCGCCCCTTCCAGTTCAATGGTCAGATACGAAATGCAGCGCCGGGCATCCACCTTGTAAGGTTCTACAATCGCCCCGGTTGGGCAAGTCGTGATGCAGGCCACGCAGCGTCCGCAGTTTTCTTCCCCCGGGCTGTCGACGGGAAGGGGAAGATCGATCAGTAGTTCACCGAGAAAAAACCACGATCCGGCTTCCCGATTAAGGATCAGAGAATGTTTTCCGGTCCAGCCTAGCCCAGCTTTTGCTGCAAGCGGGCGTTCCAGCACCGGTGCTGAATCAACAAAAGGACGAAATTGCGCTTCTTCGCAGCGTTCACGGATCATATCGCCTAACTTTTTTAGACGGTTACGCAATACTTTGTGGTAATCACGACCAAGTGCATAGCGGCTAACATAGCCCAGGCGGGGATTTCTCAGCGTGCTGGCAAACGATGCTTTGGCCGGAAGATAGTTCATACGCACGCTGATCACCCGTAGCGTGCCTGGCATCAGTTCATGGGGACGGGCGCGCATCATGCCGTGACGCGCCATCCAGTCCATCTCTCCGTGATATTGTTGATCCAGCCAGGCCTGCAGGCGCGGTTCCTCCAGCGTTAAATCGGTATCGCAGATACCGACCTGCTGAAAGCCGAGCGACAGCCCCCACTGTTTTATATCCAGGGCGAGTTGATGGAAATCGAGAGGATGCGACATGAAGAACCTGAACCAGCAGAAAGACAACCTTAGTTTACCCTATTCTGTCTGGCCTGTGGAGGCGATAGCTCAGCTGGAGCGGGAAGGCGCTGATGCGCTGGGGATTACCCTCTTTGAACTGATGCAGCGGGCGGGAGAAGCGGCGTTTGACTGGATAAGGAGCCTGTGGCCGGATTCCCAACACTGGTTGATTCTCTGCGGGCATGGCAACAATGGCGGGGACGGTTTTGTCATTGCGCGCCTGGCGAAAGCTGCCGGGCTGGCGGTCACGCTAATCGCCGTGGAAGGCCGCCATGCTCTGCCGGATGAAGCGCAGCAGGCGCGTGCTGCCTGGCTTGCCGCCGGAGGTGTGGTTCACGATCCGGCGATTGACTGGCCGGACGATCTGGATGTGATTGTCGATGCGCTGCTGGGCACCGGAATGAATCGGGCTCCGGCCGCTCCTTACGATCGTCTGATTGAGCAGGCAAATCGCTATCCGGCCCCGATTTTTTCCATTGATGTGCCGTCTGGGTTAGTGGCTGCTAACGGCACTACGCCAGGTGTGGCAATCGAAGCGACATTTACCCTGACGTTTATCGCCCTTAAACCGGGTTTGCTAACCGGAAAAGCACGTGACCATGTCGGGCAGCTTGATTATCACAGTCTCGGTCTCGACCCCTGGCTGATAACGCAGCAGTCCCCGATTGCCCGCTTTGATGCCGGTTATCTTTCGCATTGGCTCACACCGCGACGAGCCACTTCCCACAAGGGCGATCATGGCCGCCTGCTGCTGATTGGCGGCGATCACGGTACCGCAGGCGCGATACGGATGGCGGCTGAAGCCGCTTTGCGCGCCGGGTCAGGTCTTGTGCGAGTACTCACTCACATTGAGAACGTTGCCCCACTGCTGACGGCACGACCCGAGCTGATGGTACAAGAGTTAACGGCTTCCGCGCTGGATGACGGGCTGGAATGGGCCGATTTCATTGTTATCGGACCGGGTATGGGCCAGGGAGCCTGGGGTAAAAAAGCCCTGAAAAAAGTAGAAAACTCTCATAAACCGATGCTTTGGGATGCCGATGCGCTTAACCTGCTGGCAATCAGCCCCGATAAACGTCAAAATCGTATTATTACGCCGCATCCCGGTGAAGCTGCGCGCCTGTTGAACGTGAAAGTGAGTGAAATCGAAAGCGATCGCTTACTTGCGGTACGGCGGCTGGTAAAGCGCTATGGCGGAGTGGTGGTACTTAAAGGTGCCGGAACGCTGGTCGCGGAAGAGAACGATAAACTGGCAATTGCCGATGTTGGCAATGCCGGTATGGCCAGCGGTGGTATGGGTGATGTGTTATCTGGCATTATCGGTAGCCTGGCGGGGCAAAAGCTCCCACACTACGATGCAGCCTGCGCAGGGTGCGTTGCGCACGGAGCGGCAGCCGACGCGGTGGCCGCACGTTATGGTACACGCGGCATGTTAGCGACCGATCTTTTTTCCGTGCTGTATCTGTTTGTCAATCCTGAGATGTCGAATAAAAAAGAATGATGACCTGTGTAATCGCGTTGCCCGATGAGGCAGCAACCCTCGCATTGAGTGCCCGACTGGCCCGCGTCTGTGACGGCGCGGCAACTCTTTATCTGTACGGCGACCTGGGCGCGGGAAAAACGACGTTCAGTCGCGGATTTTTACAGGCTTTAGGGCATCAGGGAAATGTGAAGAGTCCAACTTATACGCTGGTAGAACCCTACGAGCTGGTCGATCGCCGCGTGTATCATTTTGATCTCTATCGCCTGGCCGATCCGGAAGAGCTGGAATTTATGGGCATCCGCGATTACTTCACCAATGACAGTATTTGTCTGGTGGAGTGGCCACAGCGGGGAACCGGCGTTCTGCCTGAACCCGATATGGAGCTGCATCTGAGCTATGAAGGGCATGCGCGCCACGCTGAACTGCGTGCACGTTCCGCTGCCGGTGAGTCCATGCTGCAGCAGTTTGCATCACAGCAGGGTGAGGGATGATGCGGCAGATTAAATCCTGGTTTTTGCTTATCCTGTTTTTCTGTTCGTTTGCCTCCGTGGCGGCAAGCCTTTCAGACATTAAAGTTTCCAACGGTAGTGACGAAGCCAAAGTCACGCTCAGCTTTGCCGGACAGCCGATTTACGCGTTTTTTCCGCTGCATAATCCCGATCGCGTGGTGCTGGACATCCGCCAGAGCGGCGTTGTTGGCGGGCTGCCGCTGACTTTCAGCGGGGAAAATATCGTTAAGCGTATTCGTTCCAGCGAGGCGAAGGACAGCCAGAGCATCCGTCTGGTGTTCGAACTGACCCAGCCGGGTAAAACACGGGCGGTGACCCAGAAAAACGGTAGCAGCTATGACGTGGTGTTTACTATCAGCGGCACGCGCCCGGCGAAGGTACCCAGCCGCCCGGCACCGGTCAGCAGCAGTAACGCTTCTCGGGCTACGGTTAGCGGCAGTACGGCTTCTCGCCCGACCAGCAGCCAGCCAGAGAAAAATCCGTTTAACGCTAATCCGGTTACGGCCGTCACCAGCGGTACGCAAACCGCCCGCCCGCGCAGCACTGCGGCCAGCAGCAGTGACACGGTAATTGTGGCGATCGACGCCGGGCACGGCGGTCAGGACCCGGGGGCCATTGGCGGCGGCGGGCTGAAAGAGAAGAACGTGACCATCGCCATTGCCCGCAAGCTCAAGGCGCTGCTGAATGACGACCCGATGTTTAAAGGCGTAATGACCCGAGATGGCGATTACTTTATCTCCGTGATGGGCCGTTCAGATGTGGCGCGTAAGCAAAATGCCAACCTGCTGGTCTCCATACACGCGGATGCGGCTCCTAACCGCAGCGCCTCGGGAGCCTCGGTATGGGTACTCTCTAACCGTCGCGCTAACAGTGAAATGGCCGGCTGGCTCGAACAGCATGAGAAACAGTCTGAACTGCTGGGCGGTGCGGGCGATTTGCTGGCTAACAGCCAGGCGGACCCCTACCTGAGCCAGGCGGTGCTGGATCTACAATTCGGCCACTCGCAGCGGGTAGGGTACGATGTTGCGGTAAAAGTGATTGCTCAGCTGCAGCGCGTGGGTGCGCTGCATAAACGTCGTCCGGAACATGCCAGCCTGGGCGTTCTGCGCTCGCCGGATATTCCATCCCTGCTGGTGGAAACCGGCTTTATCAGCAACCCTTCGGAGGAGCGACTGCTTGGCAGTAGCGCTTACCAGCAGAAGATTGCCGAGTCGATTTATAAAGGCTTGCGCAACTACTTCCTGGCGCACCCGCTACAATCGGTCCCAAAGGAGGAAAACCGACCGTTGCAGTCCGCAGCGGCGGTTGAAGTAGAAGCTAACCCGGCACCGGCAGGAACGCAGTACACCGGCGCGACGCAGCGCCACGTGGTAAAACGCGGTGAAACGCTCTCCGGGATTGCGGCGCATTATGGCGTCAGCATGGCGACGCTGCGTTCCCTGAATACTCTGAAGAAAGATGTTGTGTGGGTTGGCCAGCGGCTGAAAGTGCCTGCGGGGAGCGTAAAGCAGATCGCCAGCACGGTTAAAGCCGCTAAGCCGCAGCGACATAAAGTGGTGCGGGGAGATTCTCTGACGGCGATTGCTGCGAAGTATGGCGTTAGCCCACAGGCGATTCAGCAGGCGAACAAGATGAAGACGCAAAACGTCATGCTGGGTCAGACCTTGACCATTCCTACATCGTAATTGAGGACAGTTATGCCCATTCAGGTGCTACCACCGCAGCTTGCTAACCAGATTGCCGCTGGCGAAGTGGTAGAGCGCCCGGCCTCCGTGGTGAAAGAGCTGGTGGAAAACAGCCTGGATGCGGGGGCTACACGGATTGATATCGATATCGAAAAGGGCGGGGCAAAGCTGATTCGCATCCGTGATAATGGTTGCGGCATCGGCAAAGACGAACTGGCGATGGCCCTGGCCCGCCACGCGACCAGTAAAATCACCACGCTTGACGATCTTGAGGCCATTATCAGTCTCGGATTTCGCGGTGAGGCGCTGGCCAGTATTAGCTCGGTTTCCCGGCTGACGCTCACCTCGCGCACCGAGGCGCAGAGCGAAGCCTGGCAGGCCTATGCGGAAGGCCGCGATCAGGCGGTGACCGTGAAGCCTGCGGCACATCCGGTCGGAACGACCCTGGAAGTGCTCGACCTGTTTTATAACACGCCCGCCCGCCGCAAATTTATGCGCACCGAAAAGACCGAGTTTACCCATATCGATGAAGTGATGCGCCGCATTGCGCTGGCGCGTTTCGATGTGGCGATTAGCCTCAGCCACAATGGCAAGCTGGTGAGACAGTACCGTGGCGTCAGTGATGATACGCAGCGCGAGCGGCGGCTTGGTGCAATTTGCGGTACCGCGTTCATCAGCCACGCGCTGGCGATTGAGTGGCAGCATGGTGAACTGGCGCTGCGCGGCTGGGTTGCCGATCCCGCCGGGTCTAAAGTGCTGAGCGAGCTACAGTATTGCTATGTTAACGGTCGCATGATGCGCGATCGGCTGATTAATCACGCTATTCGTCAGGCCTATCAGGATAAGCTGGGCGATCAGCACCAGCCCGCCTACGTGCTGTATCTTGAAATCGATCCGCATCAGGTCGATGTCAACGTTCACCCGGCCAAGCATGAGGTGCGCTTCCACCAGTCGCGCCTGGTGCATGATTTTATTTATCAGGGCGTGGTGAGCGTGTTGCAGGAAACCGGCCAGGAAATGCTGGCGGATCTTGAACCCGGTACGCCTACCGATCGCTGGCAGCCTGAAAATCGCCAGGCGGCGGGTGGAAATCATTTCTCCACGCCTGCACCATCGGATGCAGACTATTCTGCGGGTGCGGGTGCGGGTGCGGGTGCGGGTGCGGGTGCGGGTGCGGGTGCGGGCTCAGCAGCGGGATTCCGTCTGGACCACGCTGCAACAGAGGTTCCTCGTTCATCTGTCGGCCCGTCATCCTCTTCAGCAGATAATATGCGCAGCGCTTCTGGCGGAGGTTCCTCAGAACGTGCATCCGGTGGCCTGGCAGGCGCAATGTTCCCGCACCGGCGGCAGGAGCCGGTTTATCAGAAACGTGAGGGTGCCGCTTATCAACAGCTGATGAATACGCCGCCAGCGCGATGCAACGAACCTGCTTTGCCCGCGCCGGAAAAAAGGACTCCGCAACCGCTACCTGAAACACCGCTTAGCGGCCATGCGCACAGCTTTGGCCGCGTACTAACGGTGTTACAGCAGCATTACGCGCTGGTTGAAAGTTCAGAACGCTTATCGCTGGTTGCCCTCGCCGTTGCCGAACGCTGGCTGAAGCAGGCGCAGCTGGAACCGGGCGCGGAAGGACTTAAACCGCAGCCGCTGTTGATCCCGGTACGACTCAAGCTCGATAAAGCTGAGCGAGAGGCGATGAGCCATTCGGCCACATTGCTAAATCAGCTGGGTATTGAACTGCTTGCGGAAGGCCAGCATGTGATGCTGCGCGCGGTGCCTTTACCATTACGCCAACAAAATTTACAAAACTTGATTCCAGAACTGTTAGGCTACTTGGCCCGGCAGCAGGATGTTTCAGCCAGTCAGATTGCGCAGTGGTTAGCGCGTCAATCGGTTTCTGAACATCAGCACTGGAATCACTCGCAGGCGATTGCCCTGCTGGCCGATGTTGAACGACTTTGCCCGCAGTTAGTGAAATCGCCACCTTCTGGATTAGTGCAAATTATTGATATTAATACGGCGATGAACGCCCTGAAGTATGAGTGAACAATCCACGGCTGGCCTGCCTAAGGCAATATTTTTGATGGGGCCTACGGCCTCCGGTAAGACCGCGCTGGCGATAGCCCTGCGTCAGGCGCTGCCGGTAGAGCTGATTAGTGTAGATTCCGCACTGATTTATCGCGGAATGGATATCGGCACCGCCAAGCCTTCTGCGGAAGAGCTGGCATTGGCGCCTCATCGTTTGCTGGACATCCGCGATCCCGCTGAAAGTTATTCAGCGGCAGAGTTTCGTCGCGATGCGCTGGCTGAAATGGCGGAGATTACCCAACGCGGGAATATTCCGTTGCTTGTTGGTGGCACCATGCTTTATTACAAGGCGTTACTGGAAGGATTATCCCCACTGCCCGCGGCCGATCCTGAAGTGCGTCAGCGTATAGAGCAAATGGCGAGTGAGAAGGGCTGGGAAGCACTTCATCGCCAGTTATGTGATGTTGATCCCGTTGCAGGACGTCGTATTCATCCGAATGATCCCCAGAGACTTTCGCGAGCACTGGAAGTTTTTTTTATTTCGGGTAAAACTTTAACGGAACTGACAAAAACGTCTGGAGACGCGCTGCCGTATGATGTTCACCAGTTTGCTATCGCGCCAGCGAGTCGTGAACTGATCCATCAGAGAATAGAGCTGCGTTTTCAACAGATGCTGGCGTCAGGATTTGAAGCGGAGGCTCGGGCGCTCTTTGCACGAGGTGATTTGCATACGGATATGCCTTCCATTCGTTGTGTTGGTTATCGCCAGATGTGGTCATTTTTGTCCGGTGAAATTGATTACGATGAAATGGTTTATCGGGGAATTTGCGCAACCCGGCAGTTAGCTAAACGTCAGATAACCTGGCTACGCGGTTGGAAAGATGTCCACTGGCTTGACAGTGAACAGCCTGACGAAGCGTATTCCAGAGTGTTACACGTTCTTAGTGCGAAGCCTGGGTGATTGTGTACAATTGGTGCGTTATCGCGCGCAAATTTTTTACGTCGTATTTCGAATCGCAAGGTTCTTAAGTTACAAACAACAAGCATATAAGGAAAAGATAGAATGGCTAAGGGGCAATCATTGCAAGATCCGTTCTTGAACGCACTGCGTCGTGAACGTGTTCCGGTTTCGATTTATTTGGTAAATGGCATCAAACTTCAGGGTCAGATTGAGTCGTTTGATCAGTTTGTCATTCTTTTGAAAAATACGGTTAGCCAGATGGTGTATAAGCACGCGATCTCAACCGTTGTTCCGTCCCGTCCCGTTTCCCATCACAGCAATAATGCGGGTGGCGGTAGCAACAACTATCATCATGGCGGAAGTAACCAGGGGGCGTCTTCTCAGCCTCAACAAGACAATGATGACGCTGAATAAATAGCGCCGCTGTCTATCCATGACGGGGAGTTGTTCCCCGTCCTGGCATAACGTTTTATCCTGATTTTCTCATCTCGCCCAGGCGGGGTGATATTGCGTAAAAATGCCGATTATTGAGCTGGCGCGCCATGTTTAAGCTGATTTTGATGCAGTATGGCCATCGGGTAGCAGGTTCAACCAGGTTCTGAGAGGTTTAAGTTTGTTTGACCGTTATGATGCCGGTGAGCAGGCCGTACTGGTACACATCTATTTTTCGCAAGACAAAGATATGGAAGATCTACAGGAGTTTGAAACTCTGGTTTCTTCCGCTGGCGTTGAAGCGCTCCGTGTCGTTACCGGTAGCCGTAAAGCACCGCATCCTAAATACTTTGTCGGTGAAGGAAAAGCTGTAGAAATTGCCGAAGCGGTTAAAGAGAGCGGGGCTTCCGTGGTGCTTTTTGACCACTCGCTCAGCCCGGCCCAGGAACGCAACCTTGAAGCGCTCTGTGAATGCCGCGTCATTGACCGTACCGGATTAATTCTGGATATCTTTGCGCAGCGAGCCCGAACTCACGAAGGTAAATTACAGGTAGAACTGGCGCAGCTGCGTCATCTTGCGACCCGTCTTGTACGCGGCTGGACGCACCTTGAGCGCCAGAAAGGCGGTATCGGTTTGCGTGGCCCGGGTGAAACCCAGCTCGAAACCGACCGTCGGTTATTAAGAAATCGCATTACGCTGATACTTTCCCGTCTTGAGCGCGTTGAGAAGCAGCGCGAACAGGGCAGGCAGTCGCGCAGCAAAGCCGATGTGCCGACCGTTTCGCTGGTGGGCTATACCAACGCCGGTAAGTCCACTCTGTTTAACCGTTTGACGTCTGCCGATGTTTACGCAGCCGATCAGCTGTTTGCCACGCTCGATCCGACGCTGCGCCGGGTGAATGTAGCCGACGTGGGCGAGGTTGTGCTGGCGGATACTGTAGGCTTTATCCGCCATCTTCCCCACGACCTGGTTGCGGCGTTTAAAGCCACGCTGCAGGAAACGCGTCAGGCGACGCTGCTGCTGCATATTATTGATGCTGCCGATGTCCGTCTTGATGAAAACATTGAAGCGGTAAACGTCGTGCTGGAAGAGATCGAGTCTGATGAGATCCCCAGCCTGCTGATTATGAATAAGATTGATATGCTGGAAGATTTCGTCCCGCGTATCGATCGTGATGAAGAAAACCTGCCGATCCGCGTCTGGCTGTCCGCACAAACCGGCGAGGGGATCCCGCTACTGTTCCAGGCTCTGACTGAGCGTCTGGCCGGTGAAATCGCGCAGTATGATTTGTGTTTGCCGCCGGAAGCGGGGCGGCTGCGCAGTCGTTTTTATCAGCTTCAGGCGATAGAAAAAGAGTGGAATGAGGATGATGGGAGCGTAGGTTTACACATACGCATGCCGATCGTTGACTGGCGACGTCTGTGCAAGCAGGAGCCGGAGCTGGTGAATTACATTGTTTGACTGATTTTGCCTGACACGCGTATCCCGGCTTGGGATACCACCGCACACACAATTAATGGAGCATAAACATGGCGTGGAATCAGCCCGGAAATAACGGACAGGACCGCGACCCGTGGGGAAGCAGCAATAATCAAGGCGGCAACTCTGGGGGAAATAAGGGAGGACGTGATAAAGGTCCTCCTGATTTGGATGATATCTTCCGTAAACTGAGCAATAAGCTTGGTGGTCTGGGCGGTGGCAAAAAAGGTGGCGATGGCGGCAATGGTAACGATCAGCGTCGTTCCGGTAACACCGGGCGTCTGGTCAGCATCGCGGCAGCGGCTGTAGTGGTCATTTGGGCCGGTAGCGGCTTCTATACCATCAAGGAAGCCGAGCGCGGTGTGGTAACTCGTTTTGGTAAATTCAGCCATCTGGTTGAACCAGGCCTGAACTGGAAACCAACCTTTATCGATCAGGTCCGCGCAGTTAACGTTGAGGCGGTGCGCGAGCTTTCTGCCTCCGGTACGATGCTGACCTCTGATGAAAACGTCGTGCGCGTTGAAATGAACGTGCAGTACCGCGTCACCAACCCTGAACGCTATCTGTTCTCGGTGACCAGCGCGGATGACAGTCTGCGTCAGGCAACCGACAGCGCCCTGCGCGGCGTGATTGGTCGCTCAACGATGGACCGCATTCTGACCGAAGGCCGTACCGTCGTGCGTAGCGATACCCAGCGCGAGCTGGAAGAAACCATTCGCCCTTACGATATGGGGATTACGCTGCTGGACGTTAACTTCCAGACTGCGCGTCCACCGGAAGAGGTGAAAGCCGCATTTGACGATGCGATTGCCGCACGTGAAAACCGCGAGCAGAAAGTGCGTGAAGCAGAAGCCTACGCGAACGGAGAAATCCCGGTAGCGCGTGGTAAAGCGCAGGAAACGCTGGAAAGAGCCCGTGCTTATAAAGCGCGTGTGACGCTGGAAGCGCAGGGGGAAGTGGACAGCTTCGCACGTATTCTGCCGGAGTATAAAGCTGCACCGCAGATTACCCGTGAACGTTTGTATATCGAAACCATGGAACGCGTGCTGGGCCATACGCGCAAAGTACTGGTAAACGACAAAGGCAACAGCCTGATGGTTCTGCCACTGGACCAGCTGATGCGTGGCCAGTCCGGCAGCGCTCCTGCGAGCAGCGGCGACAGCACCAATCTAATGCGTCTGCCTCCTGCCAGCAGCGGCAGCGAACGCGCCAGCAGCAGTACGTCGTTCAGCCCGGACGACATCATGGATCAGCGCAGGGTGAACTCCCAGCGTAACGATACCCAGCGCGAAGGGAGAGAGTAATCGATGCGTAAGCCATTAATCGTATTATTGATTGTTGTGCTGGTGGTGCTGTACGCGTCACTGTTTGTTGTACAGGAAGGGCAGCGTGGCATTGTGATGCGCTTCGGTAAAGTTCTGCGTGATGATGAGAACAAGCCGCTGGTCTATGAACCAGGCCTGCACTTTAAGATCCCATTCCTGGAATCCATGAAGCCGCTTGATGCCCGTATCCAGACCATGGATAACCAGGCAGACCGCTTCGTGACCAAAGAGAAGAAAGATCTGATCGTTGACTCCTATATCAAATGGCGCATCAGCGATTTCAGCCGCTACTACCTCGCTACCGGCGGTGGTGATGTATCCCAGGCTGAAGTTCTGCTGAAACGTAAGTTCAGTGACCGTCTGCGTTCTGAGATTGGTCGCCTGGATGTAAAAGATATTGTCACCGACTCACGTGGTCGCCTGACTACCGACGTTCGCGATGCGCTGAACACCGGTAGCGCGGGTGCGGATGATGAAGTGGCCACGCCGGCAGCGGACGATGCGATTGCTTCCGTCGCCAAGCGTGTTGAGAGTGAGACCAATAGCAAAGAACCGTCGATCAACCCGAACAGCATGGCTGCGTTAGGTATTCAGGTGGTGGATGTTCGCATCAAGCAGATCAACCTGCCAACTGAAGTGTCTGACGCGATCTTTGCCCGTATGCGTGCAGAACGTGAATCCGTTGCCCGTAGCCAGCGTGCGCAGGGTGATGAAGAAGCAGCAAAAGTGACCGCGCAGGCGGATTATGAAGTTGCCTTCATCAGTGCTCAGGCAGAGCGTCAGGCGCGTATCACCCGCGGTGAAGGTGATGCCGAAGCAGCAAAACTGTTTGCCGATGCCTTCAGCCAGGATCAGGATTTCTATGCGTTTATGCGTAGCCTGCGTGCCTACGAGAACAGCTTCAAGAGCAATCAGGACGTGATGGTGCTCAGCCCGGATAGCGACTTCTTCCGCTTTATGAAGAATCCGTCTACCACGACGCGCTGATAATCTGTTATAACTGCGAAAGGCTGGATTTATCCGGCCTTTTTTTATGGCCGGAATTTGCCCGGCAGCGGCTGGCAGAACAGTAACGAGATCGACGAAGATGAATGCAATTGTGTGGATGGCAGTGGGGTTAGTATTGGTTTTTGAAGGGCTTGGCCCGATGCTCTGGCCGCGCATTTGGAGACGAATGATTTTGTCGATGGCGCAGCTACCGGATGCACTACTGCGCAGGGTAGGCGGCGGGCTGGTTGTGGCGGGTGCTGTGATCTACTACATGATTAGCGTACGTAACGGTGGCTAAATCCACCGTATGTTGTGATATCCGACCGGTTATGGTGATTGTCGGCAAAAAAGTACGCAATCGTATGCTAAAACAGCTGAAAGACTAAAATGACGATGGTAGAATCCATTTTTAAGCAATCGGTGATTTTGAGAAATGGGTAAGAACGTCGTCGTACTGGGCACCCAATGGGGTGACGAAGGTAAAGGTAAGATTGTTGACCTCCTGACAGAACGTGCTAAATACGTAGTGCGCTATCAGGGCGGCCATAACGCTGGCCATACGCTAGTCATCAACGGTGAAAAAACCGTCCTCCACTTAATTCCATCTGGCATCCTGCGTGAAAACGTGACCAGCATCATCGGCAACGGTGTTGTACTGTCTCCGGCTGCGCTGATGAAAGAGATGAAAGGTCTGGAAGATCGCGGCTTCCCGGTACGCGAACGTCTGTTCATTTCTGAAGCCTGCCCGCTGATCCTTGAGTATCACGTGGCGCTGGACGTTGCGCGCGAAAAAGCACGCGGCGCGAAAGCGATCGGTACGACCGGTCGCGGTATTGGCCCGGCTTACGAAGATAAAGTGGCTCGTCGTGGCCTGCGCGTTGGTGACCTGTTCAACAAAGAAACCTTCGCGGCCAAGCTGAAAGAAGTGATGGAATACCATAACTTCCAGCTGGTTAACTTCTACAAAGCCGATGCGGTTGACTACGATAAAGTGCTGGCGGATACCTTGGCAATTGCCGATATCCTGACCAGCATGGTGGTTGACGTGTCTGAACTGCTGGACGGCGCGCGCAAGCGTGGCGACCTGATCATGTTCGAAGGCGCACAGGGTACGCTGCTGGATATTGACCACGGTACCTATCCGTACGTGACCTCGTCTAACACCACCGCAGGTGGCGTGGCAACGGGTTCAGGTATCGGTCCGCGCTATGTTGATTACGTTCTGGGTATCGTTAAAGCCTACTCCACCCGCGTGGGTGCAGGTCCGTTCCCAACCGAACTGTTCGACGAAACCGGTGAGTTCCTGTGCGAGAAAGGCAACGAGTTCGGTGCTACCACCGGTCGTCGTCGTCGTACCGGCTGGCTGGATGCGGTTGCCGTGCGTCGCGCCGTGCAGATCAACTCCCTCTCTGGCTTCTGCATGACCAAACTGGACGTGCTGGATGGTCTGAAAGAAGTGAAAATCTGTGTGGCATACCGTATGCCGGACGGCAGCGAAGTGACCACCACTCCGCTGGCAGCAGAAAACTGGGAAGGTATCGAGCCAATCTACGAAACCCTGCCAGGCTGGAGCGAAACGACCTTTGGCGTGAAAACGCGTGATGGTCTGCCGCAGGCAGCGCTTGATTACATCAAGCGCGTTGAAGAAGTGACCGGCGTACCGGTTGATATTATTTCAACCGGTCCGGACCGTAGTGAAACGATGATTCTGCGCGACCCGTTTGACGCATAATTGTATTTCAGGCCGGGCATTGCCCGGCCAGATCCTTTCCTGCACTGGTTTCCTGCCGTCCCCGTCAGTTCGTTTCACCAATGCCGCTTGTTTAAATAAAATCGCCCCTTTGCGGTGGCTGGTTTATTATCATTGCTAACAAAGTCCATTCTTAAGCGGATTACAGCTTCAATACGGGTTTTATCCTTGAGGTTACTGTGCAGCTAACCAGTTTTACCGATTACGGCTTGCGTGCGCTGATCTACCTTGCCTCTCTGCCAGAGGGCCAGATGACCAGCATCACCGAAGTGACAGACACTTATGGCGTGTCCCGTAATCATATGGTCAAAATTATCAATCAACTTAGCCGTGCCGGCTACATCGCGGCGATGCGCGGTAAAAATGGCGGTATTCGCCTGGGCAGACCGGCTGAGGAGATAGTGATAGGCCAGGTAGTCCGTGATATGGAACCGCTTCAGCTGGTGAATTGCCACAGCGATTTCTGCCATATCACCTCTGCCTGTCGCCTGAAAAAGGCGCTGCATGATGCTGTCCAGAGCTTCCTGCGGGAACTGGACAATTACACCCTGGCTGACCTGGTGGAAGATAACCATCCGCTTTACAAAATTTTGCTGACCGACCGCGTGTCGCTCAGCAGCTGACAACGGAGGAACCTCGATGTCAAAAGATCCCTTTCAGGAAAGAGAAGCTGAAAAGTACGAAAACCCGATCCCCAGCCGTGAGTTTATTCTCGCGCACCTGGACAAACGTGAAAAGCCTGCCAGCCGGGAAGAGCTGGCGGTAGAGCTATCCATTAACGGTGAAGAGCAGACTGAAGCGCTGCGCCGCCGCCTGCGCGCAATGGAGCGCGACGGGCAGCTGGTCTTCACCCGCCGCCAGTGCTACGCGCTGCCGGAACGCCTCGATCTGTTAAAAGGCAAAGTCATTGGCCATCGTGATGGCTTCGGCTTCCTGCGTATTGAAGGCAGCAAAGACGATCTTTATCTCTCTGCCGAGCAGATGAAGATGTGCATGCACGGCGATATCATTCTCGCTCAGGCCATGGGCGCCGATCGCCGTGGCCGTCGCGAAGTGCGCGTGGTGCGCGTAGTCGAACCGCGCAGCGCACAAATTGTAGGCCGCTACTTTACCGATGCGGGCGTCGGCTTTGTCGTTCCCGACGACAGCCGCCTGAGCTTCGATATTTTAATCCCGGCCGAAGAGCTGATGGGCGCAAAAATGGGCTTTGTGGTGGTGGTGGAGCTGACGCAGCGCCCGACCCGCCGTACGAAAGCCATTGGTAAAATCGTCGAGGTGCTTGGCGATAACATGGGCACCAGTCTGGCCGTTGAAATGGCGCTGCGCACCCATGATATTCCGCACGTCTGGCCGCCGGAGCTGGAAAAACAGATCGCTCATCTGAGTGAAGAAGTGCCGGAAGAGGCGAAAAAAGGCCGTGTGGATCTACGCGATCTGCCGCTGGTCACCATTGATGGTGAAGATGCCCGCGACTTCGATGACGCCGTATTCTGTGAGCGTAAGCGCGGTGGCGGCTGGCGTCTGTGGGTTGCCATTGCGGACGTCAGCTACTACGTGCGTCCTGGCACGCCGCTGGATGCCGAAGCCATTAACCGTGGTACATCAGTGTACTTCCCGTCGCAGGTTGTACCGATGCTGCCGGAAGTGCTGTCAAACGGCCTGTGCTCGCTGAATCCGGAAGTGGATCGTCTGTGCATGGTGTGCGAGATGACCGTATCCTCCACAGGTAAACTGACCGGCTACAAGCACTATGAAGCGGTGATGAACTCGTTCGCCCGCCTGACCTATAACAAGGTGTGGAACATTCTGCAGGGCGATCAGGATCTGCGCGAGCAGTATCAGCCGCTGGTGAAAGACCTGGAAGAGCTGCACCGCATGTATCTGGCGCTGGAGAAATCCCGTGAACAGCGCGGCGGTATCTCGTTTGAAACGGAAGAGGCGAAGTTTATCTTCAACGCTGAACGCCGTATCGATCGTATTGAGCAGGTATCCCGCAACGATGCGCACAAGCTGATCGAAGAGTGCATGATCCTCGCCAATATCGCCTCTGCGCGCTTCGTGGAGAAGAATAATGAGCCTGCGCTGTTCCGCGATCACGATCGTCCAAGCGATGACAGCATCAAAAGCTTCCGTTCCGTACTGAACGAGCTGGGCCTGACGCTGCCGGGTGGCAACAAGCCGCAGCCGCTGGACTACGCCGAGCTGCTGAGCCAGATTGCTGGCCGTCCTGACCACGAAATGCTGCAAACCATGCTGCTGCGTTCCATGAAGCAGGCGGTTTACGATCCGGAAAACCGTGGCCACTTTGGCCTGGCGCTGGCATCTTACGCGCACTTCACCTCGCCGATCCGTCGTTATCCGGACCTGCTGCTGCACCGTGCCATTAAGTATCTGCTGGCGAAAGAGAACAACACGCTACAGGGGAACACCACGCCAACCGGTGGTTTCCACTACGATCTGCAGCAGATGCTACAGTTTGGCCAGCACTGTTCGATGACCGAGCGCCGTGCTGATGAAGCGACGCGCGACGTTGCCGACTGGCTGAAGTGTGACTTCATGCAGGATCAGGTGGGTGAAACCTTCAGCGGGGTGATTTCCAGCGTGACCGGCTTTGGTTTCTTCGTGCGTCTTGACGATCTGTTTATCGACGGCCTGGTTCACGTGTCGACGCTGGACAACGACTACTACCGCTTTGACGCCGTCGGGCAGCGCCTGATCGGCGAGTCCGGTGGCCGTACCTATCGCCTGGGCGATTCGGTGGAAGTGCGCGTTGATGCGGTGCATATGGACGAGCGTAAGATTGATTTCGCACTGATCTCCAGCCAGCGTAAGCCGCGCGGTGAAGGGAAAACCGAGCGTGAACGTGAAAAACGCGGTGTGGCCAAAAACAGCGGTAACCGCCGCCGTGCCCCGCGTCCGGGTAGTAAAAACTTCGAGCCGGACAGCGACTTCCGCAAAGCGGGCGAGTCAAAAAATGCCCAAGCGGCGAAAAAAGAAAAAAAGCCACGCAAGCCGTCGGATAAAACCCGTAAAATCGCCGCCGCCACCAAAGCGAAACGCGCAGGGAAAAAATCCGACCGCGACTAACTGAGCGGTGTGAATAACCGGCAGCAGGGGGCGAGCGTTGATGCGTTTGCCCCTTTCAACTGAATGATGACCTTTGAGTAACTGAACCATGAGTGAAATTGTTTTTGGTATCCACGCCGTACAGGCGCTGCTGGACAGCGACCCCCAGCGTTTCCAGGAAGTCTTTATCCAAAAAGGGCGTGACGATCGCCGCTTACAAACGCTGGTGAAAGCGCTGGAAGCGCAGGGCGTGGTGATCCAGGTGGCGAACAAGCAGATGCTGGACAGCAAGTCTGAAGGCGCCGTGCATCAGGGCATTATTGCCCGCATTAAACCGGGCCGTCAGTATCAGGAAGGCGATCTTCCCGATCTGCTGGAGAGCCTGGAAAGCCCGTTCTTCCTGATCCTCGACGGCGTGACCGACCCGCATAACCTGGGGGCCTGCCTGCGCAGCGCCGACGCCGCAGGCGTTCATGCGGTTATCGTGCCAAAAGATCGCTCTGCCGCCCTGAATGCGACCGCGAAGAAAGTGGCCAGCGGTGCCGCTGAGCATGTGCCGCTGATCCGTGTGACCAACCTGGCACGCACCATGCGCCAGCTGCAGGAATCCAACGTGTGGATCGTCGGCACCGCCGGTGAGGCCGACCACGACCTGTACCAGAGCAAAATGACCGGGCCGATGGCGCTGGTGATGGGTGCAGAAGGCGAGGGCATGCGCCGCCTGACGCGCGAGCACTGCGATGAACTGATCAGCATCCCGATGGCGGGCAGCGTGTCTTCACTGAACGTTTCCGTCGCGACCGGTATTTGCCTGTTTGAAGCGGTACGTCAGCGCAGCGTTAAGTAAATTGCTCGGGGCGTGACCTGCGCCCCAGCATTCTTCGCCCCTCGTTTTATCCTGTCATCTGGCCCGTTTTAAACAGGATGCCGTGATGGACTGGAAAACCCATACTGTTTTCAATCAACCCGCCCCCCTCAGCAATAGCAATCTGTTTCTTTCCGATATTCCGCTGCGCGATGCCGTGCTGCGCCACGGTGCTGGCTGGGATGCTGAACGCCTGGCTTCCGTCGGACAACAGCTGGGCAGCGCGGAATCGCTTGAGCTGGGAAGGCTGGCAAACCGTAATCCACCGGAGCTGCTGCGCTACGATGCCATGGGGGAAAGGCTGGATGATGTGCGTTTCCATCCTGCATGGCATCTGCTGATGCAGGGGCTGTGTGCGAACCGGGTGCACAATCTGCCGTGGCAGCCCGATGCGCCAGAGAATGCCTTCGTGGCACGCGCCGCTCGTTTCATCCTGCATGCCCAGGTTGAGGCCGGAACGCTGTGCCCGGTTACCATGACCTTCGGTGCCATTCCGCTGCTACAGCGCCATTTACCCGCCGACTTTCACGCCTGGCTGCCGGGGCTGCTCTCCGATCGCTACGACGCCCATCTTCAGCCTGGTGAACAAAAGCGCGGCCTGTTGATTGGCATGGGCATGACCGAAAAGCAGGGCGGAACCGACGTGTTGAGTAATACCACGCGTGCTGAACCCGTCAGCCATCGTGGCCCCGGTGAATGCTACCGGCTGGTCGGGCATAAATGGTTTTTCTCGGTGCCGCAAAGCGATGCCCATCTGGTGCTGGCGCAGACCCCGGCTGGCCTGTCGTGTTTTTTCCTGCCGCGATTGCTGCCGGACGGCACGCGCAATGGTGTACAGATCGAGCGTCTGAAAGACAAACTCGGCAACCGCTCCAATGCCAGTAGTGAAGTGGAGTTCAGGGATGCGCTCGGCTGGCTGATTGGCGACGAGGGCGAAGGCGTGCGGCAAATCCTGAAAATGGGCGGTTACACGCGCTTTGACTGCGCGCTGGGTAGCCATGGTCAGATGCGTCGTGCATTTTCAGTGGCGCTGTACCATGCCCATCAGCGGCAGGTGCAGGGGAAAACGCTGGTAGACCAGCCGCTGATGCGCCAGGTGTTGGCCTCTCAGGCGCTGGTACTGGAAGGGCAAACGGCGCTGCTGATGCGTCTTGCTCGTGCCTGGTCTGATGCGAAAGATGAAGCCGAGCGGGGCTATAGCCGCTTGCTCACCCCTGCTGCCAAATACGTTATTTGTAAACGCGGAATCCCGTTTGTAGCCGAATCGATGGAGGTACTTGGCGGCATCGGCTACTGCGAGGACAGCGAACTGCCCCGACTGTACCGCGAGATGCCGGTTAACAGCATTTGGGAGGGTTCAGGTAACGTGATGTGCCTGGACGTGCTGCGAGTCTTACTTAAGCAGCCAGCGATCGGTGAGCGACTGGATGCGCAGTTTGCCGAGGTGAAAGGGATTAACCGACATTTTGACCAGCAGTGGCGGCAGCTCAGATTATTACTTCGCCAGCCGGATGAAGCGCGAGCGCGAGGTCTGGTTGAACGGCTGTTCTCACTGGCGACGGCGGAGCAGGTGCTGCGCTATCTTGAGCCGCCGCTGGCGGACGCGTGGTGCCGCCAGCAGCTGGACTCACGTGGAGGCGCGGCAATCCCCGATGAGGTTTGCCAGCGCCTGCTACTGCGCGCCAGCGGCGTGAGTTGATGGCCCGTAGAAGATCGCCGAAGCGTACCACATGCCCGGAGCCACCGTTTCGCTCACCAGCTGGATCAGGTAGTAGCTGGCCCCGCTGGCGTTGGCTTTTGCCGCCAGCGCCCGCTCGGCATCGTCCGGGGAGCCGCGCACCGTGACACTGGCCGTTCCCAGTCGTGTCAGATTGGTGCTTTGGGCGCGGACGATCTCCTGCGCGTGGTCCGCTGGCGGCGGCGGTGGCTGGGGTGTGGTTTTCAGCGCGCTGCAGGCGCTCAGCAGCAGGATGACGGATAACGCAATGATCGGACGCATCTTCAGCTCTCTTTGATGGCAGTGGCATGAGTTTACGTTATTCCACGCCAGAACGAGACGATTTCACCTGAAATGCCCGCGGCAGATGAGCAGAATCCTGCCCCGGCGGCGGCTGTTGCAGCGCCTTTCAGCATGAATTTATCATTGATGCTGCGGCCGCATCTTTTTTCTCCGCTCGCTCGATCTTTACCTTGTGTTTCCCACCCCTCGCCAGTATGATTACGCGTCAATTTTTCAGCCGCATTCTCAAGTTGTAGCCTGCTAATCGTTGGTTACGGCTTATAACGTTCCTTGCTTCCATGGGCCGCGGCTGACCCCGACAGGAGGCTGAATAATCCGTAAGGAGCAAATTCGATGCGTCATTACGAAATCGTATTTATGGTTCACCCTGACCAGAGCGAACAGGTTCCTGGCATGATCGAGCGCTACTCTGCCACCATCACTGGTGCAGAAGGTACGATCCACCGCCTGGAAGACTGGGGCCGTCGTCAGCTGGCTTACCCGATCAACAAACTGCACAAAGCTCACTACGTTCTGCTGAACGTTGAAGCTCCGCAGGAAGCGATCGATGAGCTGGAAACTAACTTCCGCTTCAACGACGCCGTTATCCGCAGCATGGTTATGCGCGTTAAGCACGCGGTAACTGAAGCATCTCCGATGGTTAAAGCGAAAGACGAGCGCCGTGAGCGTCGTGAAGATTTCGCTAACGAAACCTCTGATGATGCAGATGCTGGGGATTCTGAAGAGTAATTTCTATGACGGCTAACCGTCTGACGCTGTCTGGCACCGTGTGCAAGACGCCGATGCGAAAAGTCAGCCCGTCAGGAATTCCACACTGCCAGTTCGTGCTTGAGCATCGTTCACAGCAGGTGGAAGCCGGTTTTACCCGGCAAGCCTGGTGCCGTATGCCGGTGATTATCAGCGGCAAAGCCCATCAGGCCATTACTCAAAGTATAACGGTCGGCGCGCAGGTCACGGTTCAGGGTTTTATTTGCAGCCATCAAGGGCGCAACGGCCTGAACAAACTCGTACTGCATGCCGAGCAGATTGAATTGATAGATTCTGGAGACTAGCCAAATGGCACGTTATTTCCGTCGTCGCAAGTTCTGCCGTTTCACCGCGGAAGGCGTTCAAGAGATCGATTATAAAGATATCGCAACGCTGAAAAACTACATCACTGAAAGCGGCAAGATCGTACCAAGCCGTATCACCGGTACTCGTGCAAAATACCAGCGTCAGCTGGCTCGTGCTATCAAGCGCGCGCGTTACCTGTCCCTGCTGCCGTACACCGATCGTCATCAGTAACGGCAACTGTCTATTAACGACTTTAAGAGGATAAGGTAATGCAAGTTATTCTGCTTGATAAAGTAGCAAACCTGGGCACCCTGGGCGACCAGGTAAACGTTAAAGCGGGCTACGCTCGTAACTTCCTGGTACCACAGGGCAAAGCTGTTCCTGCTACCAAGAAAAACGTTGAGTTCTTCGAAGCACGCCGTGCAGAGCTGGAAGCCAAACTGGCTGACGTTCTGTCTGCTGCTAACGCTCGCGCTGAGAAAATCAACGCACTGGGCACCGTTACCATCGCGTCTAAATCAGGCGACGAAGGTAAACTGTTCGGTTCCATCGGTACCCGCGACATCGCTGACGCTGTAACTGCAGCTGGCGTTGAAGTGGTTAAGAGCGAAGTTCGTCTGCCGAACGGCGTTCTGCGCACCACCGGTGAGCACGAAGTGGACTTCCAGGTTCACAGCGAAGTATTCGCGAAACTGATCGTGAATGTAGTTGCTGAAGCTTAATCGCTTTTAGCAATTAAAAACGCCGGCCTCGTGCCGGCGTTTTTGTTTCTGTGGGAAGCTGAAGACGCTGCGCATCCCCAGCGTTGCCCGTGCTACTGAGCGCGAATAAATGAACCGTCTGCCTGACGAGTAAACAGAATTTCCCTTCCCGCTGACTCCAGCGTTAATCCCGTAACAACGCCTGCTGCATTGAGCCGGATTTTCACCCTCTGGCCCGCATTCAATGTACTGAGCGGTTTATCACTGCCTTCCACCTGCGCCATCGCAAAGACATCGTTAACCGACAGATTATTATCGCGGAACAGCTGCGCCAGCGTCTGGCCGGACGCAATCGTATAGTTGCGCCACTGCCCGCGTGAATCACCCTGCGTGCTGCTGCTTTGCGGGAAGTCGTCGGCGATATTCGCCTGTAACGGCACTTCAGTCCCCTCAGAACCGCTTTGCAGCGGCGTAACCGGTGCTCGCAGCGGGGAAGGGGTTGGCCACAGGAAGGCCAGCAGGATCACTACAACGGCAACGATAATACCGCGACGGTGTGGTGCGGGGAGCGGGTCCATCCAGTGCATCTTATCCGGCAGATGCCAGATATGGCTGAGCCACGCGGGGGAGCGTGAAACTTTCGATGCATTTGGCATAGCTTCCTCCTTTCGGCGCACGCTGCGCGCCATCAGTAAGACTCTGGCCATCCAGCTTTTCCATGCGAAAGAGAAACGTGGCTGGCTTTTCCTGCGCCGGCGGGCAATTTGGCCCATTTATACCTCTGAGTACACTGTAGCTGAACCGGTTACCCCTGGGGTGAAAAAATTCCGCAATCTGGACAAACGTGGTCTGTTTTTATTCTGGGAACGGGAAAGACACGCTGTGCGGTAACCATTTGAGCATTCTGAATAATTGAAGACATTATTGTTTCTCTTTCGCGATCAAAAGTCACCAGTAGAAGATGGGATTTTACGCACGTTCTCTGCGCTGTTATGCTTCGGCTTCTGTTTTATCAATGATGAAAGGAAAATCCATGACAACCCCTTCTTTTGACAGTGTAGAAGCGCAAGCAAGTTACGGTATCGGTTTACAGGTTGGCCAGCAGCTGCAGGAATCTGGTCTGCAGGGTCTGCAACCAGAGGCGCTACTGGCGGGCCTGCGTGATGCGCTGGAAGGGAATGCCCCGGCTGTTCCTGTTGATGTTGTTCACCGCGCGCTGCGTGAAGTTCATGAGCGTGCTGAGGTTGTGCGCCAGGAGCGTCAGAAAGCGCTGGCAGTGGAAGGTCAGAAATTCCTGGAAGAGAACGCGAAGCGTGACGGCGTCAGCAGCACCGAAACCGGCCTGCAGTTTAGCGTGCTGACTCAGGGTGAAGGTGCCATCCCATCCCGTCAGGATCGCGTACGCGTTCACTACACCGGTAAACTGATTGACGGCAGCGTGTTTGACAGCTCTGTACAGCGCGGTGAACCGGCTGAGTTCCCGGTCAGCGGCGTGATCCCAGGCTGGATCGAAGCGCTTACCCTGATGCCGGTTGGCTCTAAGTGGGAGCTGGTTATCCCTCACAACCTGGCGTACGGCGAGCGCGGTGCAGGCGCATCAATCCCGCCATACAGCACGCTAGTATTTGAAGTCGAACTGCTGGAAATTCTGTAATCCCTCAGGCGCGCCCTGTGGGGCGCGCCTGCTGCTGTTCCCCGTTATTGCAGCTTTAGCTGATAAATCGCAAAGCCCGTTTCATCCGTTGCCACCTGCTTGAGCGGATACTGGGCGTGAGTGCGAATAAATTCAGCGGCTTTCTCCCCCGGCGCGGTCTCAAAACGAATATCCAGCGGCGTATTGCTGACTATCGGTGCCAGTCGCCAGTTATTGTCTGCCTGCGGCTTCACCTCGCCATCGGCTTTGGTTTGTGCGCTGATATAGGCGGCAAGCACCGAACGGTTCTCATCCGGTGAGGCAAACGCTATCTGCTTTTCACCCGTGCCTGCAAATTTCCCACCGTAAGCGCGATAGTTATTTGTGGCAACGAGGAAAGTGGCTTCTGGATCGATGGGCTTGCCGTTGAAGGTTAAATCACGAATACGCGAGCTTTCCGGATTGATCAGCTGGCATTCGCTGTCATAGCGTGCAGGTTGGGTGATATCGATCTGGTAGTTCACACCGTCAATCACATCGAAATTATAGGTACGGAAGTCCCAGTTAATCAGCGACTGCGGGCTGCTGTTATGAATATCAATCTGATTGAACTGCCCGGCAGAACACTCCAGCCACTCTTTTACCTGAGCACCGCTGACCTTCATCACCACCAGGGTGTTGGGATATAGATAGAGATCGGCGGCGTTACGGAACGTCAGCTGGCCTTTATCCACTTCAACATAGCTGGCCGGATCGTTTTTACGGCCTCCGGCCTTAAAGGGTGCTGCTGCGGAAAGTACCGGCAACCGCGCCAGGTCGGGATCGCCCTGGATAAAGCGTTCTGTATAGTCGCGCTGGGCATTATTAACGATCTGTACGGTCGGATCGTCCTGCACCAGCGACAGATAGCTGGCCATCACGTCGGCGGATTTGCCAATTGGCTGGCTGACAAACTCACGCGTGCCGTTATGATCGTCGGCCAGCACTTTCACCAGCGCCGGATCTTCCGCCGCCAGCGACTTTTTCGCTGCCTTGTCATAAACTGGCCGCGCTTCTGCTTTGGCACCGATCACCTTCCAGCTGCCACTCTCGTTATTCAGCACCAGATCGACCACGCCGAGGTGATCGCCCCACATCCCGGGCATCACTGCCGGAATGCCATTGAGCGTCCCCTGCTCGATGTCAGCGCCTTTAATGGCGGCGAAGTCGGCGCTGGGGAATACGGCGTGCGCGTGGCCAAACATAATGGCGTCAATGCCCGGAACCTGGCTGAGGTAGTAAACGGAGTTTTCCGCCAGCGCGTGATACGGCTCGCTGGAAAGGCCGGAGTGCGGGATGGCCACAACGATATCTGCACCCTGAGCGCGCATCTCCGGCACCCATTTTTTCGCGGTGGCGGTGATGTCATCCACCGTAACCTTACCGCTGAGGTTCTTTTTGTCCCACACCATAATCTGCGGCGGCACAAAGCCGATATAGCCGACCTTCAGAGTATGCTCTTTACCTGCGCGATCGCGCACCTTCACCGGTTCAATCAGGAAAGGCGTAAATAGCGGCTTACCACTGGCAACGTCAATAATATTGGCGTTAATGTAGGGGAAGCGTGCACCGGCGATCGCCTTTTGCAGATAGTCGAGGCCGTAATTAAACTCATGGTTACCCAGATTGCCGACGCTGTAGTTCAGGGTGTTCATCGCTTTATAAACCGGATGAGTCTCTCCCTTATTCAGCCCCTTCGCCGCCATATAATCCCCCAGCGGGCTGCCCTGGATCACGTCACCGTTATCGACCAGTACGCTATTCGTCACCTGCTGGCGCGCTGCGGCGATAAGCGAGGCGGTGCGCACAAGGCCATATTTATCGGTGGGCTGATCTTTGTAGTAATCGAAGTCCATCATATTACTGTGCAGATCGGTGGTTTCCAGAATACGAAAATCGACCGTGGCGGCCTGTAGTGTGCCGCTGACCAGCAGTGTGAGCAGCGTAATGCCAGGTTTAAACATGTTGTCTCCCTTTCTGATGCCTGACTGAATTTCGATAACCTTCGCAGAAAAATATGAAAATTTGTCGTTATGCTGCAAAAAAATGTGATCGAAAGCCGATAATTAGCCGTGATTTTCCGCAAAAACCTGAACTGTGAGGATCGAATGCACGATGGCAGAAAATAATCAAAACGGTGTCATCGTGGGGGGGTTCTACGCTATGCTTTTGAAATAAATGGCTAACCTGTTGTTAACCCTGGCTCAAGTGAACTGCTATTCTCAGTAGAGTGCCTTAGCGTTTGCGCGTTGATAGCAGGCCTGTATGAATCCGATCGGGAGGTGGAAAGTGTTAGAACAAATTTGCCAGCTGGCACGTGAAGCAGGTGATGCAATTATGCAGGTGTATGATGCACCCACGCCGGTAGACGTAACACGCAAATCTGATGATTCCCCGGTAACGGCGGCGGACATTGCGGCGCATAAAATTATTGTTGCCGGGCTGCAGGCGCTTTCCCCGCAGATCCCGGTGCTGTCAGAAGAAGATCCGGCCGACTGGCCGACCCGTCAGAGCTGGGAGAGCTACTGGCTGGTGGACCCGCTGGACGGAACGAAAGAGTTTATCAAACGCAACGGTGAGTTTACCGTCAATATTGCGCTGATTGAGGGAGGAAAACCGGTCCTGGGCGTGGTGTATGCGCCGGTGCTGGACGTGATGTACTCCGCAGCGAACGGTAAGGCTTGGAAAGAAGAGGGCGGACAGAAAGCACAGATTCAGGTTCGTGAAGCCCATCCTCCGCTGGTGGTGATCAGCCGTTCACACGCGGCATCCGATCTGGAGCTGAAAGAATACCTCGATCACATGGGCGAGCATCAGACTACGGCGATCGGTTCATCATTGAAGTTTTGCTTGGTTGCAGAAGGTAAAGCGCAGCTTTATCCGCGCTTCGGGCCGACCAACATCTGGGATACCGGTGCAGGGCATGCTGTAGCCCTGGCGGCGGGTGCGCACGTCAACGACTGGCAGGGGAAAACGCTGGACTACACGCCGCGTGAATCCTTCCTCAATCCGGGGTTCCGCGTCTCAATCTTTTAAGTCTTGACTGGTGCTACCGGATATTGACAGCAGCTACAGCGCAGCGATAAATGTTTGACGGTTGTTAGCCCGGCCTGAGGAGGCATTGTCCCTTCAGGCCGGGATGTAATCTTTATTTTAAAAGCGCCTGCAGCAGCGCCATGACCTGTTTAACCTCATCCTGCGTCAGCGCACCGTCCTTCACGAAGCGGACCTTGCCCTCTTTATCCAACACGGCAATCGCCGAACCACCGCTCTGCAGCTGCCATGCCTTCAGCACACTGCCATTGCTGTCGATAATAAACTGCGACCATGGGAACTGTTTCTTATTGCTCTCGATGCTGCTGCGCACAAACATGCCGGTGCCAGGAATCGCATCGTCGGTGTTCACAATGGTGGTGGTTTGATAACGATCGTGCGGTAATTTCGCGGCTTTAATGGCTTCAATCAGCGCAGCATTTTGCTCTTTAGCAGACGAGCGACCGGCAATATGTTGGAGCACCCGCACTTTTCCCACCAGCTGCGCGCTATTCCAGTTTTTATAGCTAAACTTATCTTGTTGATACACCAGCTCTCCTTTGTCGGCGATACCGACAGGAGGAACGCGCTGGTTCTCAGCCAGATTATGCGCCCCAGCCATAAACGGCAGCAGGAGACAGGTCAGCGCAAGGAAATGTCGAACTTTTCTCATAATCGCTCCAGCGTAATGTGATCGGACCAGTTGTTCACTCAGATGTAATAATAAGTGTGGATGATGCTGCTGTCGCATAGAAATAACATCTTTGCAACACACTGCACAAAACCCTGTAGATCGAAGGTTTATACTGCATCTCATCGATAGGGAGAGATAGTGCTCTGTAATGATGTGTAAACGTAGTAAAAAAATTGGGAATTAAGGACATAGAAAGCAATCAGTGTTCTATAGTCTAATCACTTTGCGCTTCACGGATTCGTCTCTGATTTGGTTACGGACGGAGCGTACGTTAAATATTCAGGAGTACAATCAACAATGAAAATATTCCAACGCTATAACCCACTTCAGGTTGCTAAGTACGTTAAAACCCTGTTTCGTGGTCGGTTGTATATTAAGGATGTTGGCGCGTTTGAGTTCGATAAAGGTAAGATTTTGCTGCCGCGCGTGAAGGATAAGCAGCATTTTAGTGTGATGTCAGAAGTGAACCGCCAGGTTTTGCGCCTCCAGTCAGAGTTTAACTGATGTAAGAGAAGGCGCCCTGTGGTGTGATGTTTGTCTGTCGAGAGTTTGAAGCCGCTATCTTGTTGAGAGGGCGGCTTTTTTGTTGCCTGGTGGCTGGTGGCTGGTGGTTTCGGGGATCGGGGTTCAGCCTCTGCGGCTACCGGGCGGTCCTCGCGCCACGCTTTGCGTGGTGCCTTCGTTTCCGGCTGCGGGCCTTGCGGATCGGCGTGGAGCGGGCGTCCTGCCCGCGCCACGCCTGAGCCACGCGTCCATGCGTGTCTCTCCGGTCCCGCAGCCTGCACCTCAGCGCTGCGGATTGTCCGGTAACCGCAGAGGCTGAATCCCCTTGCAGCATCATCGTTGCTTTCAGGCAGGGGCTGACAGATTTTTCTGGTCCCACCACCTCCACCTCAGCGCTGCGGATTGTCCGGTAGCCGCAGAGGCTGACCCCCTTGCAGCATCATCGTTGCTTTCAGGCAGGGGCTGACAGGTCTTTCTGGTCCCGCAGCCTGCACCTCAGCGCTGCGGATTGCCCGGTAGCCGCAGAGGCTGACCCCCTTGCAGCATCATCGTTGCTTTCAGGTAGGGGCTGACAGGTCTTTCTGGTCCCACCACCTCCACCTCAGCGCTGCGGATTGTCCGGTAGCCGCAGAGGCCGACCCCCTTGCAACATCATCGTTGCTTTCAGGCAGGGGCTGACAGGTTTTTCTAGTCCCGCCACCTGCACCTCAGCACTGCGGATTGTCCGGTAACCGCAGAGGCTGAATCCCTGGCAGAAAAATCATCGCTTTCTGGAAGGGGCTAATCGGTCTCTCCGGTCCCGCCTACGGATTACCTCTGCCGTGGAGGCTGACTCGTTGCCAGAGATAAGCCCCCCTCAATCAGACGCGTTTTTCTTATATCTGGCATCGGGGTTAAAAAAATCAGGCCCGGGGGAATAGCGATTTCAACGAAGCCAGCTGAGAGAAAGAAAGTGAACAGCACTTCGAACAATATTCAGAGTGTAATCCTTCGGATAAACAACAAATTGAGAAATTTGAGAAAACGAGATTCTTTAACAGGCATCACTAACTGTTAAAAGCGGACTGGTTGGGGGCGGCTACGGACAATCCGCAGCGCTGAACGCAGAGAGGAGGCCAGGATTCGCCAGCAGGACGCTGGCGAAAGGCTCGGTCGGGCCATGGATGGACCGTCTGAGCCGGTCCGACAGGCTGACGAACGAAGTGAAGGTAACCGCGAAGCGGCGCGAGGACCGCCCGTAGCCGCCCCCAACCAGTCGGCGCGGGCACCGCTCAGCCAGAAGACCCGGCTAACACCAACCAGTCGGCGCGGGCACCGCTCAGCCAGAAGACCCGGCTAACACCAA
>NZ_JACVTX010000080.1:0-310 GCF_016624745.1 Erwinia sp. S43
CGGCTGCGCCTTTTGCCCACGTCCGTGTGGGCAAATCCGGGCTTCCTCTCTCCGTTCAGCGCTGCGGATAGCCCGTTCGGGATCGCTACCCGTCTGCTTTGACAGTTTTGTGTGGCCTAAAATTCATTCGGAACACTGTCTATAAACACCCGCTTACCGGTGATTTTTGGTCAGTGAGGTTGTCTTCAACGGAAGCGTCTTCACTGACGGGTAGCGTTCCCTGCCGGGCAGGTCCTCACGTCGCTTTGCGATGCCTTCACTTCGTTCGTCAGCCTCACGGACCGCCGCAGACGCGCGTCCTGCGCGGCTG
>NZ_JACVTX010000081.1:0-296 GCF_016624745.1 Erwinia sp. S43
GTTTCAATTTTTCAGCTTGTTCCGGATTGTTAAAGAGCAAATATCTCAAACGTGACTTTAAAAGTCAGTTTTGAGATACAGTTGATAACGTCTTTCACTTCGTTATCAGTATGGCGTCCCCAAGGGGATTCGAACCCCTGTTACAGCCGTGAAAGGGCAGTGTCCTGGGCCTCTAGACGATGGGGACTCTGGTACAGGTATTGCTTTTGCTCGTTACTTCTATCAGACAATCTGTGTGGACACTGCGCGGGAAAGTATCTTCAGGTAAGGAGGTGATCCAACCGCAGGTTCCCCTA
>NZ_JACVTX010000082.1:0-287 GCF_016624745.1 Erwinia sp. S43
ACAGGCTGACGAACGCAGTGAGGGCACCACGCAACGCGTGGCGCGAGGACCCGCCAGTCGTGGCAACCCCCCGTCGGCGTAGGCCACAAAATCGCCAGAAAACACCATTCAGATTAACTGAAATTACCCTCACCATCGGTGTCTATCAGGTATTACCTTTGCCATTACTCTGGCTGGCATCCGATATCGCAAATCAATAGCAGGAATATCTTTTACCTGAACACAGCTCTGCAATCACGGCGCTGACGGGGGGCTGCCACGACTGGCAATCCACAGCGCTGAACGGA
>NZ_JACVTX010000083.1:0-278 GCF_016624745.1 Erwinia sp. S43
GCAACCGTTGAAGCGGGCGATACCACGCCTCCGGCACAGGTTGACGATCTGAACGTGGCGGAAGACGGCCTGAGCATTACGGGTACCGGCGAACCGGGTGCGGCAATTACCGTACGCGATGCCGATGGCAACGTGATCAGCGTTCCGGGTGCTGTGGTGGGCGAAGACGGTAACTTCACCGTAAACCTGACTTCACCTCAGACCAACGGTGAAACACTCTCCGTAACCCAGACCGATGAAGCGGGCAACCCGTCCGAACCGGCAACCGTTGAAGCGGG
>NZ_JACVTX010000084.1:0-274 GCF_016624745.1 Erwinia sp. S43
CTTTCCTTCGTAGTGCTCACACAGATTGTCTGATAGAAAAGTAACGAGCAGGACGGCTGCGAAGTCGCGACACTGATGTGTCCCCTTCGTCTAGCGGTTAGGACTCCGCCCTTTCACGGCGGCAACAGGGGTTCGAATCCCCTAGGGGACGCCACCTGCCTGGTGACAGGTGAAAGATGTCTCCACAGTATCTCAAAACTGATATTGCCTTCGGGTGAGTCATGTTTGAGATATTTGCTCTTTAACAATCCGGAACAAGCTGAAAAATTGAAAC
>NZ_JACVTX010000085.1:0-261 GCF_016624745.1 Erwinia sp. S43
GCTGTTCATCTTATCCCGGCTGCCGCTCAGGCTGGCCGAACCGCCGATACCCGCACCGCCGATACCCGCACCGCCGATGACACTGCCGCCGACGCTGCTGCCGGTCTGCTTTATGTCGTAGTGGTCGCGGTCCTGCTCGCTGGCTATCAGCAGATCGCGCCCGATGTCGGCTTTCACCGACTCACCGCTGACCTGCGCGCCCTGCAGCAGCGCATCCCGGCCACTGTTCAGCGTCAGGTTCCGCCCGGCGTCCGCCGTTGT
>NZ_JACVTX010000086.1:0-258 GCF_016624745.1 Erwinia sp. S43
GCGTCCTGCGGGCTTATCCTGGCTTCCTCTCTCCGTTCAGCGCTGCGGATTGCCCGTCGTAGCCGCGACCCGTCCGCGCCGTGACTGTTGAGTTGTCTGTAGAGAAGACATCCTTGCTAAATTCTTGTGCTGAATATCGTAGTCTGAACTTTTTGCTAAGCAGCGCTGAGGGGCTGGTGTTTGTAGTCTGGTGCCTGAGTGCCTTCGGTGACTGCGCGGACGGGTCGCGGCTACGGCTGGCGGTCCTCGCGCCGCTTC
>NZ_JACVTX010000087.1:0-238 GCF_016624745.1 Erwinia sp. S43
TCACTTCTTCACTTCTTCACTTCTTCACTTCTTCACTTCTTCACTTCTTCAAAATATCGGCTGTGGATCATGGCTTAGATCGCCAAATCGGCGTTGAAGGTTGGAAATCGCGCCAGATTTTAAAACAGCCATTCGAAAGCCTGAAAGGTGAACGTGGTGGGGAAGATAAGCCGGGTATCTGCGGCATGGATAATGAGATGGACGCTCCATCTTTGCGGCATCAGATGTGCCAAAGTGC
>NZ_JACVTX010000088.1:0-237 GCF_016624745.1 Erwinia sp. S43
TCGCGATGCTGATGCTGATGCTGATGCCGATGCCGATGCGGATGCCGATGCGGATGCCGATGCCGATGCGGATGCGGATGCCGATGCGGATGCGGATGCGGACGCCGACGCCGATGCCGATGCGGACGCGGATGCGGATGCCGATGCGGATGCGGATGCTGACGCCGATGCCGATGCGGATGCCGACGCGGATGCGGACGCCGATGCCGATGCCGACGCCGATGCCGATGCGGACGC
>NZ_JACVTX010000089.1:0-235 GCF_016624745.1 Erwinia sp. S43
GGTGGTGGGTGCCATCGTGTCGTACGAGGCAGGAAACAGTGCGGCAGCGGGTGCTGCTGGTGCGGTCAGCGGTGAACTGATGGCGCAGCTGGTGATGAATAAGCTGTACCCCGGCAAACAGGTCAGTGATCTGACGGAAACGGAGAAACAGACTGTCAGCGTGCTGGGCACTTTGGCGGCGGGCCTGGCGGGCGGTATAACGGGCGGCAGTGCGGCGGATGGAATGGCCGGGGCG